>JBGTDZ010000370.1:0-3686 GCA_041748055.1 Aquaticitalea sp. | reverse complement strand
GATTGTCCGCTAGTTCTGTTTTCAAGTCATCAAAGTTTTCAAATTTTTGTATATTCAGACCATTCGTTTTGGTTTTAAAAAAGTTCTTTCCAACAAGAAACGCTTCACCAACCGATTGCGTTTGAATATAATCCACAATGTGCTGATGCTCTGTGTCGGCAGATGTTCCCAACTCAAACATATCACCCAAAAAAAGAACTTTGTTTTTCCTGTCTAATTGATTGAAATTTTCCAGGGCTGCCATCATACTTGTCGGATTGGCGTTATAAGCATCCATAATTATGGTGTTGCTGCCTTTTTCAATAATTTGTGAACGATTGTTGGTGGGATTGTAGCTTTCAATTGCCGATACAATATCTTCAGAGTCCACTTTAAAATAGGATCCGATTGCAATGGCAATAGCAATATTATTAAAATTGTACATTCCAGTTAACTTACTTGAGATGATAGCGTCATTATATTTAAGAGTCACAAAGGGCTGAGAACTTACAATTTCTACCCTGGCATCTACGGAGGTAATCAATCCAAAATGGAAGAGGTTGTCATAGTTCAGGGTTTGCTTTACCTGCAGGTCATCATTTTCGTTCACAAAAATGGTTTTCTGATGGTTTTTCAAATAGTCATATAACTCTGACTTCGCTTTAATGACACCTTCTACACTTCCAAAACCTTCTAAATGTGCTTTTCCAAAATTGGTTATTAGGCCGTAGTCTGGTTGGGCAATGTTGCATAGCATCTCAATTTCTTTAGCATGGTTGGCGCCCATTTCTATGATAGCGATATCACTCTTATCAGTAATTCTCAAGAGGGTCAGCGGCACTCCGATATGATTATTGAGATTGCCCTGTGTTGCTATGGTCTTGAATTTTTTTGATAGTACCGAATTTATTAATTCCTTAGTTGTGGTTTTACCATTACTACCGGTAAGGGCAATTATTGGAATCAGCATTTGGTTTCTATGGTAGGTTGCTAATTGTTGTAAAGTATCCAGCACATCTTCTACCAATATACAGCCATCACAGTTGTATTGTTTTTCATCTATGATGGAATATTTAGCACCCATCTGTAATGCTTTATTGGCAAACGTGTTTCCGTTAAAGTTATCACCTTTCAGGGCGAAAAAAAGGCATCCCTGCTCTATTTTTCTTGTGTCAGTACAAACTGAATCACACTCTAAATAATATTTATAAATTGCTTCTATTTCCATAAATTAAATGTAATAAAAAAGTCCCAACACATAAGGTCAGGACTTTTAATTATATTAAAATTAACGAAATTAATTTCTCGATTTATTTTTTGTTTCAGATTTAGAACCTACTCTAGACATTGCACATCTAAAACCAATATAATCGGTGGCCATATCTTGAGGGAAATAACGACGCTGCGCAGGGTCAATCCAATACGCTCTATCTTTCCATGAGCCTCCTTTGTAAACACGTACATTGTCATTGATCAATGAAGTTCTATCATTGGATTTGTCATATTCCTTAATCAAATTTCCTAAAGAATCGGTTTCTATCTTATTTTGAGGAGCATTGTACATTTTGCTGGTTTCAGAAACTTCTGTACCATCTTCTTCATTGAAGGTGTTGCCGTATTGACGTGACGAACGTTTATCTCCATCCCTAAAGTTACGGTTGTCGCTATCATTAAAATTGGTTCTTTGGTAGGTCTCGTTTTCATCAACCGGCACTTGCAGAATCTCTCCTGGTAAATTCCTCGCTACAATTTTACCATTACTCAACGTATCATAAACTATATCGCTTGACGTAACGACTTTTACCGTACCATCTTCATTGATGGCGTTTTTGGTATAAACGTTTCCTCTATAGTAATTGAAATCATTAAATTCATCATCAACAATAGGTCTGTAAACGTCAGCAACCCATTCTGCAACGTTACCTGCCATATCATAAAGTCCGAAATCATTTGGTTCATAGGACATAACGGCATTGGTAATATCGGCTCCATCATCTGACCAACCTGCAATTCCACCATAATCACCTTTTCCTTGTTTAAAATTTGCCATTTGATCACCTCTGGTTTTTCTATCTCCAGAACGTGTGTATTGCCCACTCCAAGGATATTTTTTACGACCTCTAATGGCGTTATAACTTCTCAATTCGTTCAATCCAAGTGCGGCATATTCCCATTCCACTTCAGAAGGCAATCGATACTTTGGTGAAATGATACCAGTTTCTCGGGTTGCATAAATGTTCATTGGTTCTCCAGCTGCATTTGTCTGTGGTTTTCTTCTTCCACCATCCAAAATTTCCGTATTGCCACCATAAGTTTCTGTTGGAGCATTGATGTAGGTCTCAGTGTTGAAGTTGGAATCTGCCGTAATATCTTCACTTAAACGTGCATCTCGTTTAATATAGCCTGATTCTTCAAGATTAAGTTCATTGACTCTGTCCGTTCTCCAATTTGCAAATTCCACGGCTTGAATCCATGTGACACCAACTACAGGATATTCACCGTAGCCAGGATGACGTAAATAATTCTCCGTCATCATCTCGCTGTACCCCAAGCGATTTCTCCAGACAAGGGTATCAGGCAAAGCACCTTCATAAATCAAACGGAAACTTGGATCATCTGGTGGATAGACTCTTTTTATCCAATCTAAATATTCCAAATACATTTTATTGGTAACTTCCGTTTCATCCATATAAAAGGACTGAACGTGTTGTTGATTTGGAGTATTGTTCCAATCGTGCATAGGGTCATCCTGTACTCTACCCATGGTAAATGTACCCCCTTCAACAAATACCAGTCCAGGACTAGCTTCCTGACCTTTGTAGTTGTTATTGTATTGAAAGCCTCCCTTCTTATCATTGATGTTCCATCCAGTGGCTCTGGACTCATTTGAAGAAGAAGATCTCTTACAGCCAATCATAGTTAAAGATAGCATTAGGGCTAATAGTATCCTTAGATTAAAGACGTTTTTCATATCCATACTTTTAAGTAAGCAAGTTAAATTTAGTGACGCAATATAGTAATTAAAGGAATATTAACAACACTTTTTATGAAATAGATTAAAAAAATGTTGCATTTCATCCTTTTTTTTGCACACAACAACGGATTTTTAGCCGTTTTATTCATGCATTTTGTTTTTTATAAACGTTTTTGGTTTTTAAATATTGTTGTAATTTTGAACAAAAATTTGATTGTTATACTAACGTGTTTAGTTATTCGTTAGTATTATTGCGAGGAAAAAATTGCATAATCTGAATTTATTGTGCTTAAATTGAAATTCTTTCATTGCAACCTAACTTATGAAATGGAATAAATGAAAAATATTTTACTCTTTCTTTTTGTTTCCAGCCAAACGTTTTTGTTTTCCCAACAGAAAAGTTTTGAAATCGCTTGGGAAGGTAGCCAAGTATTCCAAACAAGTATGACCAGCATTGAGGTGCCCTCATTTGATAACGATCATCTGAGTTTTAATGATGATCTGGGTCTGGTTTATTTTGCAGAATGGGAGTCGGTTGGCAATATCAATGAAACTTCTGCAAGTCTGAGTGATGTGATTTATGAAATAATCCCAGCATCAGAGTTAAAGCAGTTACCCAGAAATTCCATACCAAGAATTCCACAATTGATCCTTCAAAATGCTGTAGATAGGGATAAGGTGAAAATTCAACTCCAAATCTCACCTATTATAAATGATAATGGAGTTTATAAAA
>JBGTDZ010000369.1:0-9998 GCA_041748055.1 Aquaticitalea sp. | reverse complement strand
GTAAAAATTAATCCTGCTACCGCAAAAACTGATACTGTTTTTAAAATATTCATCTTTTTAGATTTAAATGGTTATTATTAAAGCAAATATAGAGATACCTTTAATTTTGTTTATCATAATTAACAAAACATTAAACAAAATAATCATAAGCCACTGTAAATAGGAGACTATATATTAGAAAAAATTAGGACAACTTCATTGCGAGTGGTATTAATTAGTGCGTGGCAATGATAAATTCATGAATCACTTTTTAGGTTTGGAATGACTACATGGAAACGGAACTCGTTGCTCTTGATCGCTATCGGGACGAGCGCGAGCGGTGTGATTGTTGATGGAAAACACCAACAATGGTAAATTGCGCGTTATTCCTTATTAATTGTTTTTGTTAGATTGTCAACACTTTGGACTAAATCATTAAAATTTTTAGTTTTAATGTGTTCTTGTTCTTCAATATGAGTTAAATCAACTATTATAAGTTCTTTATATATATTTCCAAAAGAGTCTTCATAATTCAACTTAATTTTGAATTCGTAATTGTTAGCTTTAAAGAATTCAATAAATGTCGTTACTGTTTTCAAGTTTTAGCGTTTGCTCATCGCAATGACGGTTAACAGGGGATGATCATTCCACCACAATTATTAATTATGAAAATAAAGAATATTGTGAATCTGCCTAGACGTGCCTTCTAGCTATGACTGCTCAGATTAATAAGCCTGCAACTCCCCTGCCGCAAGTGCCGCATTCAAATCAGCTTTTATCCACTTATGACTTCCGAAAAAACGTGTGCCATCTTTAGGTTTTATGGTGACTTCAGTAGTGCCATCTTTCTCTTTGAAGCCAGTCACTTCCACGACTAGGCCCTGAATGTCCTTTTGGTTAGGTAAACCACCACGTTTACGGATGATGTTGGGTTTTGGAATATCTAAGTGTTTGTAGGTTGCCGTTTCTGAAGGTCCAATTTTATAGACATCACCTATGCTGACTGCAACGGTGGTAGCTTCGGATTGTGCAAACAGTCCCAATGTATAAAGGGCAAAAGCGAAGGGTAATAGATATGATTTCATAAAAAATGGTATTTGTTTTAACGGTGTTTAAATAGTATTCATAATTATAAACAGTAAGATAAAAAAAATTCTGGAAATAGCCTGAGACCTTATTTTGATTTTAACTTTTGTAGGCTGCCTCAATTTCAGAAGTTACTTTGAGGTTGAAAGTCGTTGAAGGAGTCAAAGTGATTTGAAAAGAACTTGCCTAATGCTTTACAACAAGGCCATTATAATCCATTTCAAATTTCATAAGGATTGGGAGTAAACTATGTGATTAAATAATCGTGGCTAAAATGCAAAAAGCTATCTTTTAGAGATAGCTTCTTAAATCAATAAGTCAAATGTCCAAACTATTGCTTGGCGGTCTCAGGACTAATGACATTTTTAACTTCACTAATGGAATTTGCAGGAAAACCTCCTTGTTTGGCATGTTCCTCAATCAAGGCTTGATTTTCTGCCTTGTAAACACAGTAAATTTTATCCCCAGTAACATAACTGTGCTGCCACTCGATTGTTGGCCCCATTTCTTTTAATACACTACACGAGGTTTGAGAGATGCCTTGAAGTTGTTCTGAGGTTAAGTCCCCTGCTCCAGGAATCACGCGTTCGATTACATAAGTTTTCATAAGGTCATTGCTTTTAGGTGCTGTTTCATTTTGTGCTTGGGTATAATTTAGTGTAAACACAATAAGAATTAATACTAATTTGATTGTCTTCATAAATATTTGTATTAAAATGTTAGTCCTTCAAAACTAATACATTATCATCACATATTTATAATTTTAGACTAAAAAATACAACATCAAATCATGACTTGATGACGGCTTTTTAAGCGTTATCATTTTTTTCCCTGTCGCGCTTCTTGTTCCGCCTCCATAAAACATAGAAGATAATCATCAGGATAGGCAGAATGATGTATACAATCACATCAAATGGGCTTGACAAATCGATTGGTGTATTGTCGTCCGGGTTTCGGGTGCCAATTGGAAGTTGTAATAGAGATAGTGTTTTTAACATGATATTTCTTTTTTAAATGACTTTGTAAATCGCATGTGACATTGTGAAATTAATGAAAAAGTCAGTGGTGGCGAAGCAATCTTTTGATTTTTAGTATTGTTGGTGATTAAAGGTTTGGTTGCTGAGATTGCTTCGTGCCTCGCGATGACAGCTTAAAAAGGCTACCCTTCCCTCCGCAACACCTCCAATGGCGAACTCCGCAACACCGTTTGTATATTACTCAACCCAATCGCCAATACCAACAGCGTGATTCCAGGTAAAAACACCACAAAAGGAATGAGCGAAGGCACAAAGGGCTCTTTAAACACAAACAAGGCCAAACACAAGCTGCTTATCAATGCCAAGAGGATGCCTACCAAACTGCCGAGCAGTCCCAAAAACACATATTCAAAGGCTGAAATTTGTAAGATTTGTGAGTTCTTGGCGCCGAGTGTGCGTAGTAATACACTTTCTTTGATCCGTTGGTACTTGCTCGTTCTTACAGAGCCAATCAAAACAATGATTCCTGTAAGGATGCTAAAGAAGGCCATGAAGTTAATAATCCATTCGACCTTATCCAAGATGTCTTTCACAAGTGTGTAAACCTGTCGTAAATCGATGATGGAGACATTTGGGAATTTAGAAACCAAATCTTGCTGCAATGCTGCTGAACTCGCCTCATCTGGCACCGTTGTGGTAAACACGTTGAACTGTGGTGCTAGCTCCAACACCCCTTCAGGAAACACGATGGTGAAGTTGAGCTGCATTTGTGCCCAATCAACTTGGCGAATGCTGCCAACTGTGGTTTCCATAAGGACGCCTTGTACATTAAAGACAACGGGGTCGCCTACAGTGATATTGGCATCAGACGCGAGATTATCCGAAATGGAAATGACCACAGGGTCATCAGACTTTAATTTGGAAATCCATTTGCCTGCTATCAGTTCTTCTGAACCTATCATCGAGTCCCGATAGGTGGTTCTAAATTCATGGTTCAAAATCCAATTATGTTCTTGACGTGTGCTATCTTGGCGTAGTTCATGCACCAGTTTGCCTTTGATGCTATGCATCCGCATGGTCACCAATGGAATGTTATCGAGTATTGGCAAGGCTTTCGCCGTGATGCGCTGTGCGACTGCATCGCGCTGTTCCGTTTGGACATCCAAGATGATGATGTTCGCATTTTTAGCGCCCTGCCCTACTTCTGTTTTTGCCAAAAGAATATCCTTGGTAAAATACAAGGTACTGATTAAAAAAGTGCCCAAACCAATGGCAACAATCAATACGACTGTTTGATTGTTGGGCCTGAATAAGTTGAGTAAACTTTGGCGTGCCGTATAGCTCCAGCTTTTTGGAAAAAGCCATTTAATGGTTTTAATGAAGATTAATGAAACACCCGCTAATACCGCAAAGGTAATGACCGTGGCTCCTACAAAGGCCAAGGCGTACAAGGCATCTTTGATTAACCAGAATGAAAATAAAAACAGAAATACCAAAATAGCAGTGAAGACCAAGACACGCACTTTTATGGGTTCTTGAGTGGCTTGCTCATCCACTCGCAACACTTCCAAAGGTGATACATACCAAGTGCGAAGCAATGGTAAGAGCGCAAATAAGACCGACATGAATAAACCAAGGAACACCCCGATAAGTATAGGTTGAGCCGTAACGCTAATCTCCACTGCAAAGGGTAAAAAGTCTTTTAAGAGGTACGGAAATAACTCTTGAAGTCCAGCACCTATCAGTGAACCAACAAGACCACCAACAATCCCAATCCCAGCAATCTGAATCAGGAAGATCAGAAAACTTTGTAACCTTGACGCTCCTATACATTTCAACACCGCAATGGCGCTTAATTTTTCTTTGATATAAATATGCACCGAACTGGCAATACCGATACAGCCCAATAACAAAGCTATGAATGCCGCTAAATTCAAGAATTTGCCCACATTGTCATAGCGCCTTCCGAGGCGTTTGGTGGTGCTGGTATGTGTGTCTATATCAGCATTTTCAAAATCCAATTGCGGTTCTATTTCGTCTTCCAGTCGTTGTAAATTTAATGTGTCTGAAGCCTTGTAGAAATATTGGTATTCTTTACGGCTTCCAAATTGTAACAATTCGGTTGCTTCAATAAACCGATACGGAATGAGCACCGGCGGTGCCACTGAACTCGAAATTGCCGAACTCCCAGGAATTGATTTTAAAGCACCTGCAATGGGAAGTGTCAGTTCCCCTATTTTGATGGAATCACCCGTTTTTACATTGAATTGAAGCAACAAGGTTGCATCAACCAATGCACCACCTGACCCTTGATAACTGCTTGCAGCAGAAGCAGGTTGCGTATTGATATTTCCATAAAATGGGAAGTCACCTTTGAGACCACGTACCTGTACTAATTTGGTACCGCCATTCTTTGGAAAGGCAATCATAGATACAAAGTTGACTTCGGATGCATCTGGCTTTAACGAATCGATAATTGCTTGCGCACGTTCTGTTGGTTCTTGTCTGGAGTCGATGATGAAATCCGCTCCCATCAAGGTTTTGGATTGGCGCTGTATGTTATCTTTTAGATTCGTGCTAAATAATTGTATGGACACCACGGCAGCAATCCCCAAAATGATGGATGCCATAAATAATAGCAGACGCACTTTGCTCGCCTTGGCATCGCGCGATGCCATTTTGAATAGCCATGCTATTTGCAGGTTGTTGGTGGTATTGGCTTTGTTCAAAGTGCAGAGGTCAGTTCGTTGGTTACTATGGTACCGCCTTTTAATCTCAAGATTTGCTGCGTCCGATGTGCCAGTTCCAAATCGTGTGAGATAATCACCAAGGTGGTGCCATTTTCTTTATTAAGATCGAATAATAACTGGATCACCTTTTCGCCAGTTTCGGCGTCTAAATTACCAGTTGGTTCATCGGCAAATAAGATGGAAGGAGCATTGGCAAAAGCGCGCGCCAGTGCTACGCGCTGTTGTTCGCCACCTGAAAGTTGTGAGGGATAATGGTGTACACGATCTCCCAACCCAACCTTTTCCAATAAAGTCCTGCTTTTTGTGGTTGCGTCTTTAGCGCCTTGCAGTTCTAAAGGCACACTTACATTTTCAAGAGCCGTCAAGGTTGGTAATAACTGAAAATTCTGAAATATAAAACCCACTTCCCTATTTCGCAATTGGGCGCGTTCGTCTTCGTTCAAGTGATTCAAATCCTGTCCGCATAATTCCACACTGCCAGAATTTGGGTAATCTAAACCAGCGCAAAGCCCCAGTAAGGTGGTCTTCCCACTGCCAGAAGGGCCCACAATTGAAAAGGTTTGGCCACGTTCCACCTCGAATGAAATATCGTGCAATACCGTTAATTGTTTGTTACCACTGGTATATGTCTTTTCCAACCCAGTAATCTTTAATATCTTTGACATCTAAATTTTAATTTAAATAGCGACCTATGTTCAAGGCTCAAAATAAACAAATGCTTTCATATCTACCAATGTCAATGACACCCAAACTCATAAAGTTTTGTTATTTTATGATGGCCATTTTACTTTGCTCTTGTGGCGATGCCAAAACTGAAAAAACATTTCAAGATGAGGCATCAAGTACCAAACAAACTGTTGACACTTTGGTAACCAAAGTCACTGGCAAAACCATTCTGGTCTTTGGAGATAGTGTTACTGCAGGCTATGGATTGGACGATAGCAATGATGCCTATCCAGCATTGTTGCAGCAAACGATTGATTCGTTGGATTTGAATTATACAGTGATCAATTCAGGTGTGAGTGGCGAAACGAGTGCAGGCGGTAAAAGCCGAATTGATTGGGTCATTAAACAGACGCCCTCCATATTTTTATTGGAACTTGGTGCCAACGATGGTTTGCGAGGTGTGGCTTTGTCGGAAACGCATTCTAATTTGCAGGCGATCATCGATGTGGTACAAGAAAAAAGTCCAAATACCACCATCATACTTGCCGGGATGGAATTACCACCAAATATGGGACTGGATTATACAACTGAATTTAGACAGTTATTTGCAGAATTGGCTAAAAAAAATGATTTGTTATTTATACCTTTTATTTTGAAAGATGTTGGTGGAATTGCAGAACTAAATCAAAGTGATGGCATCCATCCTAATGTTGACGGTCATAGAATCGTGGCTAATACTGTCTGGGAGGTGTTGGAACCGTTGTTGAGGCATTAATAGATGTCAATTTTATTATGCAATTCCTTATCTTTGATTAAAACTATTGAATTTACTCACCGCCTTAACCTGGTTTTCGAGCTTGGCTTTTATTTACTTTGGCATCAACTGCTTTTTTTCAGAATATATCAAAATAGAGTTTGTTCGATATAACTTGCCACGTTATAGACGTTTAACAGGATATTTACAACTTCTGGGAGCTATCGGCTTGTTGGTAGGTCTCTATGTGAGCCCCACCTTATTATTGGTGGCGTCCATAGGACTGAGCATATTGATGTTCGCTGGTTTTGTTATACGACTTAAAATTAAAGATAACTTCATCAAATCGTCACCAGCGTTTACTTTTGTGCTAATCAATGTGCTAATTGCCATTAAAACAATCTCAAAATACTTTTAAGACCCTAAAATTGCAATCACAATAGTCATCAAAAGAAACAATAAGGCAGGATAGGATTTGAAGAATGGATCTCTGATTTTGATATGCATGACGATCGAGCCAAATAATAGCAGCGCCAATCCTGAACTGGCATAGGCCGTTATACTCTCAAACCAAATGGAAGCCAGAAGAAGCAAAGCTAAACTCACTTTTAAAAATCCAATAACATAACACATTGTTTTTGAAAGACCATATACTTCAAATTCTTCAATAATGGTTGTGGCGTTGCCACCTCGCCACTTGGTAGGTTTTGTTGGCTGTATGAGCCATACATTCAACATACTTAAACTTACAATTACTTTTAAAATAATCACCACGATTTCCGTGTAGTCAATTAATTCCATTCATTTTATTTTTAGTTCATTTCAATTTTTACCTAAATTATAAAAAATAATTCAACTAAAAACATTCTACGAAGCTTATCATCTTTTTATCAAAATTAATTAAGGAAGTGATCATAATTATTTCGCTTCCCTTTCTGAATCCTTATATTTGAATGTTCCAACAAAAGTATTAATTGAAGTGCAACAAATAAAAGCGTATTTAGATCAAATAGCCACAATATCAAATTCAGATTGGGAGTTTTTTACATCCAAATTACAGCATCGCGCCATTCCGAAGAAAGCAGTGTTCCTAAAGTTGAATGCCATTGAAAACCACATCTCCTTTATAGAATCTGGAGTTGTGCGCCTATACATTCCTAAAGACAACCCAGATAAAGAAATTACCTTTGGCTTTAGTTTTAAGGACCAGTTTGTCAGTGCCTATGATTCTTTTTTAACACAGGAACCTTCGGCGTATCAACTGCAAGCCCTTACGGAAACGACACTCCTAAGCATAACGTATGAGGATTTGCAAGAAGTTTATAAAACAACGCAAATCGGCAATTTGATTGGGAGGCTGACCGCCGAACGTCTCTTTTTGCTAAAGTCGAGTCGCGAACAAAACCTGTTGAACCTGACAGCAGAGGAACGGTATCTCAAATTGTTTAAGGAACGCCCCAAACTTCTAAAGGTGATTCCGCTGAAATATATCAGCTCCTACATAGGCGTCACCCCCCAAGCGTTAAGCAGAATCAGAAAACGTATTTAAGGAAGTCTTTTATTTGGAAATTTTTAACAGTATAATTGGCCTTTTGTACCTTTTATTGATTCAGGTTCATTGTTCGGCAAACCAGCCGCCCTTACCTTTGTAAAAAAAGCTATGGTAATTGTTATATTTGTTTTGGTACTCTGGTATGGAGGGTTGTTTTTTCAGTCTTTCTTTTTGCATCGATATGCAGCCCATCAGGTGTTTACGATGTCTAAGACCATGGAGCGGATTACGTTTGTGCTGACTTGGATTTTTCAGGGGGCCAGTTATTTGAGCGCCTATGGTTATGGGATTATGCACCGCATGCACCATGCCTATACCGATACAGAACAAGATCCTCATTCGCCATCTCATGACGACAACCTATTTGCGATGATGTGGAAGACAAAAACAATCTATCAAGATATCAACCAACAGCGTATCCCTGTGGAACAACGTTTTACCAAAAATGTGCCACAATGGAAAAACTTTGACCTTTTCGCGGGATCACGTCTATCCCGATTGCTTTGGGTTGCGGGCTATGTTCTATTCTTTGCCTATTTTGCAACGGCTTGGTGGCAATGGTGTTTATTGCCTATAACTTTTTTCATGGCGCCGATTCATGGCGTGATCATTAACTGGTTTGGTCATATTTATGGCTATGTGAATTATCAGATGAAGAACACGAGTAAAAATCTATTTCGTTTTGACTTTTTAATGATGGGTGAAGGATATCACAATAACCATCACCGACATGCAAGTCGAGCCAACTTTGGCGTCAAATGGTATGAAGTTGACTTAACTTATGTGATTATTAGGGTTTTGGATGCTTTTGGTTTGATTCAATTGAAAGCTATTCGGGTGCCGAAGTAAATTTTTGGCTCTCGAAGACTCAAAGGCACCATTGTGAGATACGAATTGCATAAATTTCACGAATCCGCATCTGCTTTTAATACAGATTATATTGATTTTTACTAAAGTTTTTAGTGATGTTATTATTCTAATAATGTAATCCGGACTTTTTTCTTCTTTAAACGGGTATTGTTTAAAGTCTTCACCAAATGACTCACTTTCGTAATTGGCACTGCCACAAAAGCACAATCCTGCTTGAGTTCAATGGTTCCCAACTCGTCTTGCGTGAGTCCGCCTTGTTTCATGAACAAGCCCACGATATCCCCTTTGGAAATCTTGTCTTTCCTCCCACCCGATATAAAAAGTGTTTCCCAAACCGGCGGCGTACTTGGCGCTTTTTTGGAGATGTTGATGGCTTTTGCTTCTTTTATGAAGTCTGGCAATTGTTCGTCGTTTCCTTTAAGAATATAGGCAGTGCCTTTGGCATTGACCCTGGCCGTTCTGCCGTTTCTGTGAATGAATTCTTCTTTATGCCTTGGCAATTCATAATGAATGATATAGTTGAGCTCTGGGATATCGAGGCCTCTTGAGGCCAAATCAGAGGCGAGAAGCACTTGGCTGCTGCCATTTCTAAAGGTGATGAGCGAGCGCTCTCGTTCTTGTTGTTCCATTCCACCAGAAAAACAGGAATGGCTGATGTTGTTACGTTTTAAAAATTGGCTCACTTTGTCGATACTGTCCCTTAAATTACAAAAGACGATGCCTTGATGGTTGCCGATATGCTGTAATAATTCCAGCAGGGTTGGCAGTTTGTTTGTTTTTGGGGATAACACCGTTTTGATGACCAAGGTGGAAGATCTTTTTACGGTTAAATAATCAATCAGTGTTGGTTTGTCCAAACGTACAAAGCCAGGTACCTTGGCCAATTGGGTGGCTGAGGTGAGAATCCGTTTGTTGATGCTTGGCAGTTGTCCTATGATTGCCTTCATTTCTTCTTCAAAACCGTCTTCAAGGGATTTGTCAAACTCGTCCAAAATCAATGTTTTAATACTTGCTTTGGAAAAACGATTTGCATCAAAATGATCTAAAATACGACCAGGAGTGCCAATTAATATGGCCGGTGTGTGTTTGATTTCTATCTTGTCCTTGGACATTGGCCTGCCACCATACACGGCATTCACTTTAAAGCCCGAGCCCATATCCCTGGCGACTTGTTCAATCTGAATGGCAAGTTCGCGTGATGGTACAATGATGAGCGCTTGGACTTCAGGATTATTTGGATTTAGTATGTCCAATAATGGCAATAGGAAAGCCAAGGTTTTACCAGTGCCCGTAGGCGATAACAACACAGTATTGGTTGTGGATGCAATGACAGCAATGGCTTCCTTTTGCATCGGATGCAAGGT
>JBGTDZ010000368.1:0-3773 GCA_041748055.1 Aquaticitalea sp. | reverse complement strand
ATGATTGGCTACCACGCTGTCCCTGTAATCGCTGACGCTTATTTAAAAGGCATCAGAGGTTATGATGCTGAAAAAGCGTTTGAAGCGATGAAGTTTTCCGCTACGCGAAATTGGTTGGGTTTGAAATCTTATAAAGAATTGGGATATATCCCGGTCGAAGAAGAAAGCGAATCGGTTTCCAAAACATTGGAATATGCATATGATGATTGGACGATTGCCCAAATGGCAAAGGAAATGGGAAAGGATAATGAAGAAGAAACATTTTTAAAACGCGCACAAAATTACAAAAACGTTTATGACCCAGAAACAAAGTTCATGCGAGGTCGTTTTCGAAATACATGGTTTACTCCTTTTGACCCTTATGAGGTAAACTTTAATTATACCGAAGCAAACGCATGGCAATACAGTTTTTATGTACCACAGGACATCTCTGGATTAATGGAATTAATGGGAGGAAAGGATTCTTTGGAACTTCAGTTGGACAAATTATTTACAGCCAAAGCAAAAACCTCGGGTCGCGAGCAAGCAGATATTACAGGCCTGATTGGACAATATGCGCATGGCAACGAACCAAGCCATCACATGGCGTACCTCTACAATTTCGTAAACAAACCCCATAAAACTCAGGAAAAAGTTCATCAGATTTTGACAGAACTTTATAAAAATAAGCCTGATGGTATTGTGGGCAATGAAGATTGCGGACAGATGAGTGCTTGGTATGTGTTCAGTGCCATGGGATTTTATCCCGTGACACCGGGTTCGAATCAATACATCATTGGAACACCACTATTTAAAAAAACGACTATTAATCTTGAGAATGGGGAAAAATTCCATATCAAAGCCTATGATTTGAGCAACGATAATAAGTACATCGCTCGTGCAAAATTGCATGGACGAACTTTAGATGAAACCTACATTTCACACGAGGACATCATGGAAGGTGGCACTTTGGAATTGTGGATGACCAATCAACCAAGTGAATGGGGCGCTGCAGAAGGCGACGAACCCATTACCAAAATAGAGGATTACAAGATTGTCCCAGCCCCATTTATTGCAAAAGGCGATGTAGCTTTTAAAGGCGAAACCGAAGTCACATTACAAAATGCGGATAAGGAAGCTGTAATTTTCTATTCCATGAATGATTCCACTTTTGTCAAATATGAAAAGCCGTTCAAACTGACAGAACCAATAAACTTAAAAATTTATTCTGAAAAAGATGATGAAAAAAGTGTGACACTTTCTACTTCCTTTTATAAAATCGACCCGAATGTTTCTTTGGTCCTAAAAACAGGTTTTGCCAATCAATACAATGGTGGTGGGCAATCTGCATTGATTGACGGCATCAAAGGTGGAAAGGATTTTAAGACTGGCTCTTGGCAAGGCTATCAGGATACAGATTTGGTCGCCATTGTCAATTTGGGTAAAGAGAAATTATTGCAAAACGTGTCGGTAAATTTCCTTCAAAACCAAAATTCCTGGATTTTTTATCCTACGGAAGTGTTATGTTATGTATCAAGCGACAACCAAAATTATCAATTGGTATCGAGCCAAAAAATTGATGCTACTAAACCGTCTGATGACAATGATATCAAAACCATTCAATTTGATTTAAAAAACAAAGATGCCCAATACGTAAAAATCGTCGGGAAAAAACTGGGAAGATTGCCAAAAGGTCATTTAGGCTATGCCGATGATGGACGTGCTTGGTTGTTTGTGGATGAGATTAGTTTTCAAGTAAACAGTAAACAGACTTCAGGTGGCAGTCCGACTCAGTAGAAAAAACACGAAATGGTTGTCAAAAGCCTAAAACTAGAAAACTTTATTATATACCTGCTGATAGCTAATAACTAATGACTGGCTTCTAATTTCTGACATATAAATAATGACCCAACAAAGATCCTATCATTCCTCTTTTATTTTACTCACCACTTTATTTTTCTTATGGGGATTTATAACAGTTTTGGTCGATTCGCTGATTCCAAGGCTACGTGAGTTGTTCACCCTTTCTTATTTTCAAGCTGGTTTGGTGCAATTTGCATTTTTCGGGGCCTATTTCGCACTTTCCATTCCAGCAAGTTACATTTTGACAAAAATAGGTTACAAAAAAGGAATTATTTTAGGCTTGTGCACGATGGCATTGGGTTGTTTGTTGTTTTACCCTGCTGCTTCCTACCGTGAATTTGGTATTTTTATGTTGGCTTATTTTATTTTGGCTGGAGGCATGACCATTTTGCAAGTGGCAGCAAATCCATTTGTCGCTGTTTTGGGAACTGAAGCTGGTGCGTCGAGCCGATTAAATCTATCGCAGGCATTTAACTCATTGGGAACAGCCATTGCTCCGGCTGTTGGGGCATTGTTTATTTTAAGCGATAAAATTAAGACTGAAGTTGAAATCAATACCTTGGTGGGTGTGGCTAAAGACAATTATTTGGCATCCGAAGCGGCAGCCGTTCAAAAGCCTTTTGTTGGTCTTGCAATTTTTATTTTTATTATTGCTGGTATTTTCTTTTTTGCTAAACTTCCAAAACTTATCAATGAAAATTCCATCGGTACTTATGGTGAAGCTCTTAAACACAAAAATTTGATGTTGGGTGTTTTGGGAATTTTCTTGTATGTAGGCGCAGAGGTCGCTATCGGCAGCTATTTGGTCAACTACTTTTTGGATATGAATTTAGTGCCTTTGGTAAGGGAAAGTCCAACGATGATGAGCATTGCAAACACGGTTGCCGACGTATTCAACAAATCATTGGAAGGGACCGATGATAAAGCCTTATTGGGCATTTTTGTCCTATTTTATTGGTCCGGTGCCATGATTGGGCGTTTTGTTGGTTCTTATCTAACCAAAATCATCACTCCGGGAAAAGTATTGGGCCTGTTCGCAACGTTCGCAATAATACTGATTTTGATTTCAATGAATACTGCTGGATATGTTGCGATGTGGAGTATTTTAGCTGTTGGTTTATTCAACTCCATTATGTTTCCTACAATATTTACGTCGGCGATTGACGGTTTAGGGGAATTAAAACCAAAAGCTTCAGGATTGCTGTGTACAGCTATCTTTGGAGGTGCGATTATTTCCCCAGTGTATGGATTTCTTACTGACAACGTTGGATTTAAAATGGCATTCATACTCATCATTCTGTGTTATGGATACATACTTTTTTATGGATACAAAAATTCCAAAAAATCGGTCGTGATATGATGAAAGAAGATAGCTCCCAAGGAATGAAAAATATTTATAAATGAAACGCAGAAATTTTTTAAAAAACGCATCAATCACAGGCATGGGCTTAGCTGTCGGAACTACCCTTTTAAATTGTTATAATAAGCAGAAAAAATCAGAAGCGGAAGAAACAATTGTAATTGGTGCAGACAAAAGTTCTTTACCACTAGTGATAGCCACTTGGGATGTAAAAAACGCAACTGCCAAAGCGTGGGAAATTCTCCAAGCAGGAGGCAACTCATTGGATGCCGTTGAACAGGGTTGCCGGATTGAAGAAGCCGATGAAACTGGCCAATCTGTCGGAAAAGGCGGTTTACCAGATAGAGATGGACAAGTAACGTTGGATGCCAGCATTATGGACAAAACAGGCAATTGTGGTGCAGTGGCTAATCTTCAAAATGTGATTCATGCCATTTCCGTTGCACGGAAAGTGATGGAAGAAACCCCTCATGTGATGTTGGCTGGTCAAGGTGCCGAAAAATTCGCATATGAAATGGGCTTTCCAAAAGAAAATCTTTTGACAGATGCCTCAAAGAAAGCTTGGGAAGAA
>JBGTDZ010000367.1:0-8013 GCA_041748055.1 Aquaticitalea sp. | reverse complement strand
TTTCCTATGTGAAATCAAATAGTCGTTTGTTTACTCAGGGTGCAGCAATGACACCCAATACATTAATTAATCAATTGTCTGAAAGGTATAAGGAATTGGAGCATGTAGAAATCATTCAAATGCATACAGAAGGTCATGCATCCTTTACAGAAGCTCCATATAATAAAGCATTTCACGTTAACAGCTGTTTTGTAGGAAAGAATGTGAGAGGTGCTGTCAATACAATTAATGGAGATTATATCCCTGTGTTTTTGAGCGAAGTTCATTTATTGTTCAAGCGTCAAATTTTACCATTGGATGTCGCCTTCATTCAAGTCTCGATACCAGACAAGCATGGTTATTGTTCCTTAGGAACATCAGTCGATGTGACCATTTCAGCTATAGAGACTGCCAAATTGGTTATCGCCCAGGTGAATCCAAATGTACCAAGAACCCATGGGGATGGTATCATTCATGTGACCCAAATTGATTATGCCATTGAAGTAGATACGCCCATGCATACCTCAATGATAGGTGTTCCATCTCCCGTCGAAGAGATTATTGGTAAATATGTAGCGTCTTTGGTAGAAGACGGCGCCACTTTACAAATGGGAATTGGTAACATTCCAAATGCGGCATTGAGCAATTTGCACAATCATAAACGTTTGGGGATACACACCGAAATGTTTTCTGACGGTATTTTGCCTTTGGTTGAAAAAGGCATCATTACAGGAGAAGATAAGGTGGTCAAACAAGGAAAAATTGTGACCTGTTTTGCAATGGGTTCACAAAAGTTATATGATTTTATTGATGATAATCCTATTGTCCATTTTAAAGCCGCATCTTACACCAATGATACCCAGATTATCAGGAGAAACCCAAAGGTCACTGCTATTAACAGTGCTATTGAGATTGATTTAACAGGACAGGTTTGTGCTGATACTATTGGGGCCTATCAATATTCTGGTGTTGGTGGCCAAATGGATTTTATACGTGGCGCATCCTTGTCAGAAAGAGGGAAGGCCATCATAGCCATACCTTCCATTACAACAAAGGGATTTAGTAAAATAGTGCCATTCTTAAAGGAAGGTGCAGGCGTCACAACTACCAGAGCACATGTGCATCATGTGGTGACCGAATATGGTATCGTTGATTTGTTTGGAAAAAATCTAAAACAACGTGCCAAAGCATTGATTGATATTTCACATCCTGATGTGCGTCAGACTTTAGAGGAAGCTGCTTTTAAAAGATTTGGTACATCTATTCGTTAATATTTGGGTGCTACATATTTGCAGAAACAAATGAGTCCATAATTAAAAATAATACAAATGATAGACAACATCGAAGAGAAAGAAATGCATTTTATTTTGGAGAACAATTATATAGGCCATTTGGGTTACATCCATCAAAACCGACCTTATATAGTTCCAATTACCTATTATTTTGATAAGGCAAGAAATGCCATCATCTGCTATTCAGGGGATGGTCACAAAATGATTGCCATGAGAAAGCACATAGAGGTGTGTTTTCAGGTAAGTGATATAAATTCAGTAAACAACTGGAAATCGGTATTGGTACACGGAAAATTTGAACAACATTTTGGGAGTGATGCTAAAGCCTATCTGCATCAATTTTCTTTGGGCGTCAAAGATTTGATTATTGAAAAGGAACATATAGAGCTCAATTTTATCCACGAGTTTTCAAGTAAGGTAACTGGTGATGGTAATCCTATTCTTTTTCTGATAGAAATTGAAGAAATCACTGGGAAAAAGAGAGATTCTTAACCTGTTTCCTTCTCTTATTTGAATTTTTAATCATTTCAGATCTATGAAATTAATTCAAAAATAAATCTTGGTAAGCAGGCTGTTTTTGAGTGTATAAAACTAGTTGGCAATCCCCATAAATTATATCATCCAAATGCATTATTAGCATTCCTTCAGCACTAATTTAAAACTGATTTCAATATCTTCAGATACCACGATAAGACCAAGCATCTTTTTTGGTGCTTTAAGGTTATAGTCTTGAATGTTTAATTCGAGCTGCCCAGAAACAATCCAATCTTGATCATGATAGAATTCTGTTTCCATAAGGTAAGAATGTGATAAGCCAGCAATTTCAATCTCAATTAAGGCATTAGCTTTATTCTTTTTATTGGGGTTTAATTTGACCTCTTTTAACTTGAGTATGATTTGTGGATAAACATCTGATTTCAATAATCCATGGAAATCCTTGTTGATTCCTTTACCGCCGCAATCAAACCCTTTGTTCTCTAGAATCAATATGGAATTTTCAAATCGAATGACATCATTTATACTTTCAAAATGGATACGAATGGGTTGATTAAGATTCGTGATTTTGTAGCCGCATTTAAAATCGGTAACGTTACTTGTGCCATTGATGTGCAGTTCACTTTCAGAAGTGATAATTATTGATTTGCTATTCTTTAATACCTGCATTGTAGAAAAAGAAACCAAAAGGACAAATGGTAAAATAAAAATTAATCTTTTCATGACGTTATAATTAATATTAAAAACTCTATTTATACTCATTTGTTTTAAAAAGCAAACCCCAAAGTATTTAGTGAACTACTAAATAAATGAGGTTTGCCACATTAGGACCAACTCAATTTAATTAGAAACTAATCACTGCTTCTGCCATTAAGCCTTTAAACTTTCCATCTGAGAAGTTGCTCGCATCCATGAAACCATCATACTTTTGGTTTACGTATTCAACTTTCAATAAGATATTCCTTGTCAGGAACCAACCTCCAGCGACCTGGAATCTTGAAATCTCCACATCATTTCCGCTCACATCTTCAGAGTCAACTTTGTTATAGCGACTTCCGATGTAGAAATTTTCGGTATTACCAAATCGGTATATGAGCTCACCTGCAAATTGATTTGCTTTTCTTTCTTCTGCTTCAGCATTGCCTTTGCCATTAGCTGTTTCGATGGTTCCAAAGAACTCCAATCCTTTGTATTTTATAAATGGATTGATCATGATGGCAGTAATCTGATTTTTTAGAGCAGGATCATATCTACCTGATCTAAAATTATCACTTGTTGCAGTCGCAGGAATCATTACTCCATAATATCGAGATCCGGCTCTATCTGCGGAATACAGATATGAATTAGGCACATATCCTGTGTTATAAAGTGATCCTGTCAATCGGAATCTTAAATCATCATTTATCTGTTTGTCATATCCGAGTTTTGCAAGTAGCGAAGCGCCTCCTGTAGTACCATCAGCAGATTTGTTAATGGATTGATTCAATTTACCATTGGCCATTCCTATCATTCCGATAAAGCCATTTTTTCTTAAGTACAGCTCTGCACCTACTTCTGTTGTGAAAGCATCCATAATTAGATTCCCTACAAATGGATTATAAATAGCTTGTGCATTATCAGTTCTTCTAAAGTGGGCATCACCATAATTATTCTCCATATGCCCGATTTTAATGGTAGCATATTTCATGAAATTTTCTAAAAATCCTTCTTTGATAAAATCCAGTTTGTCAATTTGAAAATAACCTCCTTTAACATAAGGTTCTGGATGGTGACGAGAGGACAGATAAGTGCGTAAGTGCATTCTAATACCATCATATAAAGCCACATCCAAGTCTAAATTTGCAGTTGCCAAATTAAAGTTGTATCCAATTTTTTTAAGTGCATAAGGGGTTGCGGGAGCACCTTCTACAATTACAGTAGGGTTTAAATTGCTGTGATCTAATGCTTGGTACTGAAGTGTTGAAGAACCTCCAATTCTTACTTTGACATTGTCAAAAGTGGAAATCGTGTCTTTAGGCGATTCAAAAACATTGATGCCGTTTTTGTCAGGCTCTCTGTAATTGTCAAGACTTCTGTTGTTTTTTTGGGCATACATGCTGACTCCTAAAAGAAGTAATAATGCCATTGCATAATTTTTAAGTATTGTTTTCATGATTGTGATTGTTTTTTTATTTATTGTTGTTTTTAATTAGTTAAAACTGTAGTGAATTTTATGGTTATCTCGTCTCCCGTAGTAATGGTTCCTAAAAGCGCTTTTGGAGGTTTTATGCCGTAATCGGTCATATTGAAGGATTTTTCACCTATCAATGTCACTTTGTTGGATGCTACGTTAAGATTAAAGTCTAAACTGATTTTTTTTGTAACTCCAGCCACGCTCAAATTCCCATTGATTTTAACTTTATAATTCCCGTTGTCTAAGGCAGTGGCTTCTTTGAATTCAATGAGCTTAAAAGTGATTTCCTTAAATTCATCATACTTTAAGGCTTTGTAAGTATTTTTATCCATACTGCCTTTGCCGCTTTTAAGACTTTCAGAAGTAACTGCTAGCGTCAGCTTTTGTATTTTTAATTGTTTTGAAAGTTCCAAAACCAGTTGTCCTTTTTGTTGTTCGGCATTCACATCCCAATCGTGCAAACTAGAAGTGCCGGAAACCGTAAGTTTTGAAGCTTGATTGTTGAGATTGAACTCTTGAGAATAGATGCCTTGCGTAAAGAAAACGAGCAAAAACAAAAAGCTCAATAAAGATTTATTAATATTTTTAAGTGTACTCATAATTCTTTGATTTTAGATTATGGTACAAAGTTGAGGTTAAAGAAAGCCTTAAAATATGACAAAAGTCATGTCTTTGAATATAGTTTTATATAAGATGAACAAAAGTTGAATATTTTGTGAAAAGTCAACAACAAACCCTGAAAGAACGCCAGTCGACGCTGGCTTTTAATCAAATCGTCAGCTTATAAAATTTAAGAAAGTTCTGCAGAACCTATGTGGACATTCCAGAGAGAAATAATATTAACCTGTATCAGCCTCTCAAGTTATGGTGCTCGGAAATCCTCGCATCACAACAGCTACCTGGCTTTATAAGTTGTATAGAAATAGCAAGTCAATTACTCGGAATTATGTACGTTTCAAATTACATATTTACACCAAACAGATATCCAACTAAAGCTGTCAATCCCATTGCCACCGTTCCCCAAAATGTAATTCTTAAAACTGCTTTTCCTATACCTGAACCACCCGTTTTAGCGGCTAATGCACCTAAGATTATCAGGAAGAAAAGAGCAAAGGCATAAAGTGAATATTCCATACCCTTCATAGGAAGAAAAAGTGTTACTAAAAAGGGGAGTAATCCACCAACCGTAAACGCCCCTCCTGAAGCCAGTGCAGCTTGAATGGGTTTAGCTTGGCTGATTTCATTGATTCCCAATTCATCCCTTACGTGCGCAGCTAGAGCATCATGTTCCGTTAATTCTTTAGCAATTTTTAGAGCTGTATCTTTTTTCAAGCCTCTTTGTTCATAAATCTCTGCCAAGCGTTGTAATTCAAGTTCTGGAGTTTCCTTCAATTCTATTTTCTCTCTTTCAATATCTGCCTTTTCTACATCTGTTTGAGAACTTACCGAAACGTATTCTCCAGCCGCCATCGATAATGCGCCAGCGACTAAACCTGCAAGCGTGGCTAAAATAATAGGCTCCCTAACATCGCTAGCTGCAGCAACACCGATGGCAATACTGGCAACGGAAAGTATACCGTCATTTGCTCCAAGAACCGCAGCCCTTAACCAATTACTTCTATGTATATAATGATTGTCTAAATAATCATCTGTAGTATTGCTCATCATTGTTGTATATTAGATTGTATTACCTTGTTTATGATTTGTTGGGAACATTGACTTCCCATCCAAAATTTTAATTGGTGGTTGTCGCTTTATCCTTTGCTTCTTTCAATTTTCGCTTTTCAATCTTTTTGAAATAGCCTCGGAAAAGAAAATTATGCTTAAGTGCTTCCATATTTTCATTTAACTTCTCTGTAGCCTCCTTGATGTTAACCATTGTAGAATCCATATTTTTGACAAATCCTTCATCTTGTGTCACATAATTTAAAGCGCCTTTTCCAGATTTTATTTCCTTAACATAGTCATCCAAGCTTTTGGTGACATCATTGATATGGTTACTTGATTTTTCAAGATTACCAAATACTTTCTGGATTTGGTTTTTAGAAACAGTATCACTTAAGAGTAGAGCTGCAGCACTTTCGTCATAATTTATTTTTGAGATTATGGTGTTGATTTGTGAAATAGCTTGGGTAGCACCCGAAGTCATCTTTCTCAATTCTTCTGCAGATTGTCTGATATCTTTTGCCATCAAACTATCGCTTACCAAGGCTCCTAAAGTTCCCTTTCCTTCCACGATTTGATTTGTTATCTTCACCAAATTAGCAGATAACAACGCAACATTTTCATTGGTTTTGTTCAACGTGGAAAGCATCTCATCCGTGCTAACTTTAGTAAGGACTTGGATGGTATCTCCAGAAACAACTCGCGTAGTACGCTCATCTTTTCCAGGAAGAATTTTCACGACCATGCTACCAACAAGACCGTCGGAGCTAATGGAGGCGATTGCGTCTTTTTTGATAAAGAACGCTGTTTTTTCTTCTACGGACATCTCTACGATAATCTTTCCCTCTTGCACCATTTCTATGCCGCTGACCGTGCCAACATTAACACCAGAATAGCGAACGTTGTTTCCCAGTTGCAACCCACCTGCATTATCAAAAACACCATACAATTCAATTTTTTTACTGAACATTTGCTGGCGACTTCCAATAAAATAAAGAGCCACGATTAAAATTACTGTGCCGACTATTACAAAAACGCCGACTTTTATTTTTTGTGAAGTTGATTTTCCCATCGTATTAATTTTTAAAGAATGCCTGTACGTGCTCATCTTTCGATTTTGAAAGTTCCTCAAAGGTTCCTTCAGCATAATTGACGCCATCTACCAACAAAATCATTCGGTCTGAAATTACCCGCGCACAATCAACATCATGTGTAATAATTAAGGAAGACGTATTATATTTTTTTTGAATCGTTCGCATCAATTGTATAATTTCTTTAGCTGTAATTGGGTCCAAACCAGTAGTTGGCTCATCATACATAATGATTTTTGGTTTCAAGATTAAAGCGCGTGCCAATGCCACCCGTCTCTGCATTCCACCAGAAAGTTCTGATGGCATTAAGTCAATGGTATCCGCTAATCCCACGTTTTCCAAGGCTTCTTTTACCGAAATTTCGGTGCCTTTAAAATTTTCTATTTTATCTTTATGGCGCCGCAAGGGGAATTCCAGATTTTCCCGAACAGTCATCGAATCATAGAGTGCACTTCCTTGAAAAAGAAACCCTATTTCGGTGCGGAGTAAATCCAATTCGGTATGTCCCATGGTGATGATGTCTTGTTCTTTGATTGTGATACTACCGCTGTCTGGCTGAATCAGACCCACCAAACATTTGACCATTACCGATTTTCCAGAACCCGACTTACCCATAACCACCAAGCTTTCCCCCTCAAAAAGTTTTAGGTTGAAACCTTTCAAGACATGGTTGTCTCCAAAACTTTTCTTGAGGTTTTTCAATTCCAGCACGGGTTTTATGATTTTGTCAGATTTCATTTATGTTTGAAAAAATATATCGGTTACAAATACGGCAATAAAATCAATTACAAACAACAACATCGAGATATAGACTACAGCAGAATTTGATGCTTCGCCAACGCCTACAGTTCCTTTCGAGCAATTATAGCCCTTGTAGCAACCGACCAGTCCAATTGCAAAACCAAAGAAAACAGATTTTACCGTTGCCGGAAGCAAATCACTGAAACTTAAGGCATCAAACACTTGATTGAAATAGAGCAAAAAGGACACATCCCCTTTTAAATTTTCGATTAATGCAGAGCCCAAAAGCGCGATGGCATCTCCCATGAGAATTAACAATGGCAGCATCAATGTGGTAGCAACAATTCGGGTAATCACCAAATATTTAAAAGGATTGGTACCAGAAACTTCCATGGCATCTATTTGTTCTGTCACACGCATAGAACCGAGCTCTGCCCCAATACCCGATCCTATTTTACCTGCACAGATAAGAGCGATGATTACAGGCCCGATTTCGCGAACAATGGAAAGACTCACCATAGAAGCCATCCAAGATTGGGCGCCAAACTCCATTAATGTAGGTCTTGACTGTAACGTA
>JBGTDZ010000366.1:0-10737 GCA_041748055.1 Aquaticitalea sp. | reverse complement strand
TAAAAATAGTTGTATTTTTGCAACCGCAATGAAACATTGTGAGCTCATTTGAAATAAATCAAATGGCCCGTTCGTCTATCGGTTAGGACGCCAGGTTTTCATCCTGGTAAGAGGGGTTCGATTCCCCTACGGGCTACATATAAATTAGAAAGAAAAAACAATGGCAAATCATAAGTCAGCATTAAAAAGAATCAGAAGCAACGAAGCAAAACGTTTGACCAACAGGTACAAACATAAAACAACTCGTAATGCTATTAAGAAATTACGTGAAACTACAGATGCAAAAGAAGCACAAGAAATGTTTGTAACTGTGGCATCAATGATTGATAAATTGGCAAAGAAAAATATTATTCATAATAATAAAGCTGCTAACTTAAAATCTGGTTTGGCTTTATATGTTGCTGCATTATAAGTAGATTTAATTTGTAAAATTATCTAAGGGCTTTTCATTGAAAAGACTTTTTTTTTTTCAATTTTAATTTTTCTCAATAAAAAACCCTTGAACTTTTTGATTCAAGGGTTTTGTTTTTTGGATTTATTTTGGGTTATCCATTCATTGAAACTAAAAACTCTTCGTTGTTCCTAGTTTTTTTAAATCTGTCGTTTATGAATTCCATCGCTTCCACAGGGTTCATATCAGCAAGATATTTGCGCATTACCCACATTCTTTGAATGGTATTGTCATCCAATAATAAATCATCTCTACGTGTGCTCGAAGAGGTAAGGTCAATAGCCGGGAAGATTCTTCGGTTGGAGATTTTTCTATCCAATTGAAGCTCCATATTACCAGTTCCTTTAAATTCTTCAAAAATGACTTCATCCATTTTAGAACCTGTTTCCGTCAAAGCTGTTGCAATGATGGTCAATGAGCCGCCATTTTCAATGTTACGGGCGGCGCCAAAGAATCGCTTTGGTTTATGAAGTGCATTCGCATCAACACCACCACTCAATATTTTACCCGATGCTGGTTGAACTGTGTTGTAAGCTCTTGCCAATCTCGTAATTGAATCCAAAAGAATCACCACGTCATGGCCACATTCTACCAAACGTTTTGCTTTTTCAAGAACAATGTTGGCAATTTTTACGTGCTCGTGGGCTTCTTTATCAAAGGTTGAGGCAATGACTTCACCTCTTACATTACGTTGCATGTCTGTTACCTCCTCAGGGCGTTCGTCAATTAATAAAATCATTTGATAAACTTCTGGATGATTTGCAGCGATGGCATTTGCCACATCCTTTAACAACATGGTTTTACCGGTTTTAGGTTGTGACACAATCATACCACGCTGACCTTTTCCAATAGGGGAAAATAAGTCCATGATTCTTGTGGAAATCGTACTTTGTTTTTCTGCGAGGTTAAATTTCTCCTGCGGGAACAAGGGTGTTAAATGTTCAAAAGAAACCCGATCCCTTACTACATCCGGACTTTGTCCATTGATTTTACTCACCTTTATTAAAGGGAAATATTTTTCACCTTCTTTAGGGGGACGAACATGACCTAAAACTGTATCTCCTGTTTTTAACCCGAATAGACGTATTTGGGATTGTGAAACATAAATGTCATCGGGTGATGATAAATAGTTGTAGTCTGAGGATCGTAAAAATCCATATCCATCTTGCATGATGTCCAAAACGCCTTCACTTTGTATGATTGCATCAAACTCAAAATCTGGTTCTCTGTAACGATTCCTCGTATCTTTATTCCCATTATTTCCTTGGCTACCATCGGCTCCGGTGTGTACATTGCCATCCTTTTCTTTCGGTCTTGAATTTGGCTTATTGGAATTTTCTTTAGGACGGGGATTTGGTTTATTGGGCTGCTTATCCTTAGGTTTGTGTTGTTGCTTTGGTTCATTTATTGGTTGAGCTGCCTCGGAAGTCTTATTGTCTGCTGTCAAGGTATCATTGCCGCGGTCAGGCGTATCTTTTTTAGAATCGGAAAATTCCATTTTTTGCTGTTCTTTAGGTTGGATAGAAGGTTTTTGAATTCGATCTCTTTTTGGCTTAGGTCTTGGATGGGGAGTTGGGGAGGAAGATTTTTGTGTTGCAGGAGTTTCATCCTTTAATACTTCTTTTTTTGCCTCTTCGGGGTTTGTAGCCTGAACATCTAGTATTTTATATACCAAATCAAGCTTTTTAAGTGTACGATATTTAGGTACATTTAATTTTTGGGCTATATCCTGTAAGTCGGAAAGCTTTGTTTCTTTTAATTGCGAAATTTCAAACATGTATGTTTATAGAATAATTATTTAAAACTGAAATTGGCCTTTTCTGTACTTTTCAAATTAAAACTGAAAGATGAGGGTAAAACCAAAAAAAATTGAAGATTCGATGTTGTGTAACGTTCTGATGCACACATTATCTATGCAATAATACAATTTTATTTTAAAAATTGATATAACTTTTAAAAAGAAACTGTTAATTTTGTCGTTAAATTTTTTAAAAAGAATGTTGCAGCGTATACAGACAGTGTATTTATTATTGGCAGCGGTGGCATCGGGTGGTCTGATTTTTATTTTCCATTTATGGACGACAAATACAGATTCTTTGGTGTATGCAAAGGATAATATGTACTACTTAGCTTTATTTTTGGGTTCTGCAGCATTATCTTTTATATCGATATTTGGTTATAAAAACAGGAAGTCGCAATTCGTGATGAATCGGCTTAACATCATATTGAATTTTATTTTATTAGGATTATTTGTGTATCAGTCCCTAAACTTATCTGGAGAAGCAGACGTTTCGGAGAAAGGTATTGGGATCGTCATTCCAGCTTTGTCTATCGTGTTGTTGGTTTTGGCCAACAAGGCCATAAAGAAGGATGAAGATCTCGTAAAATCTGTGGATCGATTACGATAAATCCTATTATCTTAATTTTATTAGTGCGTAAGCCCAAGGTGGAGACCTTGGGCTTTTTTAGTGAAACCATTTTCGTGAAGTCCGAAGGTCGCATTCAAAAATGCAAGTTGAACTTATCTCGCTTTTCGGCAGTATCTTTTAGATTAATGAAATTATTTTAACCACTATTTCTCAAACTCAATTACCTCCAGATTCTCAATCTTTTTTCCATCAATCGTAAATCGCAACATGGTCCTTACCTGTTGAAATCCATGTTTACCGACAGCTCCAGGGTTCATATGTAGAATATTCAGTTTTTTATCTGGCATCACCTTAAGAATGTGTGAGTGCCCACAAATAAAAAGTCTTGGGGGATTTTCATAAATCATTTCTCGAATTCGACCATTGTATTTTCCCGGATAGCCACCAATATGGGTTATTAGAACATCAACCTCTTCACACATAAAACGATTGTGTTCAGGGAATTCCAATCGTGCTTTGGTATCATCTATGTTTCCATACACTGCTTTTAGTGGTTTTAATTTTTTGATGACATCCGTTACTTTTAAAGCCCCAATATCTCCTGCATGCCACACTTCATCAGCTTCCTTGACGTATTTGAGGATATCATCATCGATATAACTGTGGGTATCCGAAATGAGTAGGATTTTCTTCAATTTTTATGTTTTGATGAATGATTTTAAAGCCAAACCTCACGGTTTCCAAAAGCTGTGAGCTTTCACACGGAAATCTGACTATCTTTGCATCTTACAAAAGTAAAGGTTTACATTGAGATATTTCATCGAATTTTCCTATAACGGCAAAGCTTATCATGGCTGGCAAAATCAACCAAATGCCATTTCTGTACAACAAGTTTTGGAAGAAGCTTTGTCCAAATTGTTGCGTACCAAAATCACTGTAATGGGCGCAGGACGAACAGATGCGGGGGTGCATGCTTCACAAATGTTTGCGCATTTTGAAACAGAGGAAGTATTTGAAATTAAATTGATGATATTTAAACTGAATTGTTTTCTGCCAAAGGATATTGCAATACATGATATTTTTGAGGTAATCGAAAAAGCACATGCTCGTTTCAATGCTTTGAGGCGAACCTACAATTATAGGATTGCCACAAAAAAGGATGTTTTCAATACTGATTTTGCTTATCATGTTTATTTTCCATTGGATATAAATAGGATGAATGAAGCTTGCACTATTTTATTGCAGTATAAGGATTTTCAATGCTTTTCTAAAAGTAATTCCGATGTAAAAACGTATCATTGCGACATAAAGGAAGCCTTTTGGAAATCGGATGATGATGAATTGATTTTAATAATTACAGCAGACCGATTTTTAAGAAATATGGTACGGGCAATCGTGGGAACCATGATAGAAATTGGGTTGGGTAAAATGAAAGTTGAGAAATTGCATCACATTATCCAATCCAAAAACAGGAGCGAAGCTGGATATTCCGTGCCTCCCCAAGGATTATTTTTAATAAATATTGTGTATCCTGAAAATTTAAAAAAGTAAAAAAATCTAACTTTGACTCTTAGAAACCAGAATCTTAAAAGCTGGAACCTAGAAAAAGAAAACTTATAGATCACAAACCATTTAATGGCCAAGAAGATTAAAAATATTTATGATGTGTCGTTGTTCAAGCGATTGATGCAATATATAAGACCATATAAATTGGTCTTTTATAGCACACTTGCTTTTGTCCTAGGATTGGCCATATTCGGTGTATGGCGTCCAAAAGTGCTACAACAGGCCATCGACAATAAAATAGCTTTACAGGAGTACGACGGTTTTATGTACTACATTATTATTATGGTGGTGCTATTGGTGCTGGAAGTAGTATGCAACCTTTTATTCATTTATTATGCTACTTGGCTCGGACAAACGGTTGTCAAGGATATAAGGGTAAAATTGTTCAAACATATCATGAGTTTCAAGATGAAATATTTTGATAATTCATCGGTAGGAGTGTTGGTCACAAGGACCGTTACCGATATGGAACGAATAGCGGATGTTTTTGGAGATGGATTGTTTATGATTTTCAGCGACCTCCTCAAAATGGTTGCTATCGCAGGCATGATGCTCTATATGAATTGGTCTTTGGCCCTGATTGTTTTTATCACAATGCCGGTCATTTTCTATGCGACCAATATTTTTCAGAAGTATATGAAAATGGCTTTTGAAGATGTACGCAATGAAGTCTCCAATCTCAATTCATTTGTCCAAGAACGTGTCACAGGGATGAAAATCCTTCAACTTTTTACCCGTGAAGAGACTGAGTATAAAAACTTCATGGAAATCAACGAGCGTCATAAAAAAGGCTGGTTGAAAACAGTTTGGTACAATTCAATTTTCTTTCCTATAGCTGAATTTTTTTCATCCATTACTTTAGGGCTGGTCGTGTGGTATGGTGGATTGAATGTGATTTTAGACGACACAGCTTCTTTGGGAGAATTGACAGCTTTTATAATGATGATACCGATGTTGTTCCGTCCTTTGAACCAGATTGCAAATAAATTTAACACATTGCAAATGGGAATGGTGGCCGCCAATCGTGTGTTTGATGTTTTGGACACAAATTCGCATATCGATGATGTGGGCAAGATTGAAGCCCCACAATTTAAAGGAGATATCAAATTTGAGAAGGTCCACTTTTCATACATTCAGGATGAAGAAGTGCTCAAGGGCATCAATTTGGAGGTTTATTCCGGACAGACTATTGCCATAGTTGGGGCCACAGGTGCTGGAAAATCGACTATTATCAACTTATTGAACCGATTTTATGACATTCAGAAAGGAACCATAAAAATTGATGGAATTGATATTAAGAACATTTCGTTAAAATCCCTGAGAGCACAGATTGCAGTGGTATTACAGGATGTATTTTTGTTTGCCGATACAATTTTGAACAACATAACCCTAAACGACCCAAACATTACAGAAGAGCGAGTGCAACAAGCAGCAAAGGATATTGGTATTCATGAATTCATCATGACACTGCCTAATGGTTATCATTATAACGTAAAGGAAAGAGGCGCCATGCTGTCTTCCGGTCAGAGACAGTTGATTTCATTTTTAAGAGCTTATGTGACCAATCCAAGTATTCTTGTGTTGGATGAGGCCACATCTTCTGTCGATTCCTATTCAGAACAATTGATTCAAAATGCAACTGATAAAATCACTAAGGGCAGAACCTCAATTGTTATAGCTCACCGATTGGCAACCATCAAAAAAGCCGACAATATCATCGTCATGGATTCAGGATTGATTGTTGAGCAAGGCACTCATAAGGAATTGCTCAAAAAGAAAGATGGTTACTACAGAAACCTTTACGAAGTACAATTTATGAAGGTGGAGCAAAATCTTGTAGATTAAGGGCTCCAGTGGCAAAACCTATCAAAAGCATAAAAATTGAAAAGGCAAAATAGAACATAAAAAATAAAGGGATGAATATCACTATTTTGACCAAAAGCTGTTTGAAACTTAAATCAAATAATTGTTTCATTACAAAACAGTAATAAAAGAAGAAGATAAAATATAATCCCATGCTTACCGTCAAGAGAGATGTTGGAAATAATGCAGCTATAATTAAAGTGCTCACTACAGAAAACATTGAAAACAATGACATGGTAAAAAAACAAATAACCAAATGCTCTGTGTAATTGTAGCGATTATTGTAAAAAACAATTCGTGAAATCAAAGCCAATGCCGGAATGATCGCAAAGTTTAGAAGGGATACATATTCTGTGGTAATATCGGTAATTTTATTGGCAAATTCTTTTTGTGCATCATTTTGGTAAAGTTCACTAAACTCAAACAATTCAGGCAAATACTGTCTTACTATAAAGATGTAAAGCCCAGAAAGTGTCAATGAAATAGCAAAGAAAGAAAGAGGTTCTATATATCTTTTGCGCGTGCCACTGACATAAGTATCAATGACATCTTTTGGATAGACAATCAAGTTGATTATGGTTTGTAGAAACTTATTGTCGTAATTAAAGAATGTTTCCACAAAATAATTCAAAAGGTGTTTGAGCGTCAACCTATTCTTTATCACTTTTCCGCCGCAAGAATAACAGTAATCACTAATTTCTGCTAGCTCTGCCTGACAATTTTTGCAAAACATACTATGCTAAATTTTTCGCAATGAGACCTAATAATTGTTCTGTATCTTCAAACATGACGAATTCGCCATTGACGACATAAGAAATCTGCCCGGTTTCTTCACTTACCACAATTGCTATGGCGTCTGTTTTTTCTGAAATACCTAAAGCAGCCCTATGCCGAAGCCCAAACCTCTGTGGGATGTTTTTTTCATTGTTTACTGGAAGAATAACCCGTGTCGCTTTTACTGTATTGTTTGCAATGATGATGGCACCATCGTGCAAGGGACTGTTCTTAAAAAAGATACTTTCTATTATCGGTTGTGTTACCGTTATATTCATTGCATCCCCTGTGGCAGTCAAAAAATCTAGGTTGTTGTTTCGCTCCAATACAATTAATGCCCCAGTATTTGTAGAGCTCATATTTTCACAGGCACTCACAATAGCAGCAATATCGGTTTCGGTATTGTTTTCTGTTTTTAGAAACTTCATCTTGCTGAAAAACTTGCGTTGACCAACTAAATTGGTTGAACCGACCATCAAAAGGAATTTTCTTATTTCAGGTTGAAACACCACAATCAAAGCGATAATCCCAACTTTCATAAAGCCATCAAAAATATTGTGGAGCATAAACATGTTTAGGAAATCTGTCAATTTCCAAATTAGATATATGATAATGATACCAACAAAAATATTGATGGCAACAGTTCCTTTTACTAGTTTGTATATGTAATAAAGAAGAATGGCAACTAGGAATACGTCGATAAAATCGATGATACCAAAATCCCAAAATTTAAGTTTGTCCACCGTTGAGAGGTTTTTGTAAATTTAGCAAAATATAGTTAATTAAAAATATACTCATCATTGGAGATGGTTGCATGTTTTAATTTTACATTGGAAAGCATTGATTTATAGGTAATGTAATCTTGAAAAGTGAGACTCTCATGGAATTTCAAGTATATAATTCCCATGATTTTATCCTGGATGGAATCCATATATTTCAATCGATTGACAAATTCTGATTTTGTCGTAGGTGCAGAATTGACGCTAACAGAATCTTTGCTTCTAAATAGAATGCTCAAGACGTGATTGGTTTCTGAAGGCAAGTTGTCATAAATACTTGGACTTTCCACAATATTACCGTCAATTCCGATATGATAGACAACATCTGTAAAATCGATAAAGCCAAGGTTTTTAATAGATGTATCATTACAAGAATAATAATTTTTAGCATCTTCGTTTTTGTGCATTTCGGCATTGCGTTTTTTCTCCTGTAATATTTCAATGTATGGAATGGCTTGACGTAATGTGAGTCGTTTATCAACGTTAATCAACCAATTGGTGGAAATTATTAAATTCTTTCGATTAAGTTCGACGCTGTCTTTTTCTCTTTCATTATAAAAGATATAGGCAGCAGAAACATCGTTGACCTCATGAATTGATGCATGATTTATTTGCGGCAATTGAATGGTTTTTTCCTCTCCACAGGATAAGCAAATTAATAATAAGAGCAAAAAAGCGTACTTCATTTTTATAATTCAATTTAGATGATCCATCAACTTGATGCATTCAATGGCTTCCTTAACATCATGGACTCTCAAAATGGATGCGCCTTTTTGCACCGCGATGGTATTCAAAACAGTGGTGCCATTGAGTGCTTCCTTTGGTGACAAGTCTAAAGGTTTGTAAACCATCGATTTTCTGGATATACCAATCAGTATGGGTTTTTCGAGTATTTTAAGAAGTTGCAAATGATTCAAAAGTTCATAATTCTGTTCAACCGTTTTTGCAAATCCAAATCCTGGGTCAACAATCAAATCCACAATTCCCAATGCTCTTGCTGCGGCAATTCGCTCTGAAAAATAAAACAGAATTTCCTTTAGTAAATTCTCATAATGAGCTTGTTGTTGCATTGTTTGTGGTGTTCCCTTCATATGCATCATTATGTAAGGAACTCTTAAATTTGCAGCAGTTAGAAGCATATTGTCATCCAGTTTTCCGGCGGAAATATCATTTATGATGCAAGCACCAGCTTCAATACATTGCTTTGCAGTTTCGCTTCTAAAACTATCAATCGAAAGCAAAACGTCAGGAAATTCTTTTAAAATCAAATCTACAATTGGCAAGATGCGCTGTAGCTCTTCCGATTCGCTGATATCTTCTGCTTTCGGCCGTGAGCTATAAGCTCCTACGTCTATAAAGGTTGCCCCTTCAATCAGCATTTTTTCAACCTGCTTTAAAGCCAGTGTTTCATCCTTGAACTTGCCTCCATCATAAAACGAATCTGGAGTTAAATTGAGAATTCCCATCACTTTTGGACTGGATAAATCGATTAGATGCCCTTTACAATTAATTGTCATTAAGCTGATTCTGAGTTCAAATTTTAAAATTTAAAGTTGTTATTTATGGCAATTCTCTTTTATAGTTATTAACTGATTTTAGTTTTATATCTGTAAAACTTTGAACAATGCCCTTTGAACTTTAAACAATTTAGGCGAAATTTACGCAAAATTAAATTTTTAGATGCCAAATACATCACAACAATACGATGCTGTTATTGAGAAATGTCGAAGCCTGTTCATAAATAAAATGACCGATTATGGAAGTGCCTGGCGTATTTTGAGACTTCCATCCTTGACGGACCAAATCTTTATAAAAGCACAGCGCATAAGAAGTTTACAGCAAAATGATATCCGAAAGGTGGAAGAAGGTGAGGCAAGCGAATTTATTGGAATCATAAACTACTGCACCATGGCGTTGATACAACTTGAGAAAGGTGTAGTTGAACAACCAGATTTAAAAGTAGAAGAAGCTATAAAATTATATGACGCGAAAGTCGCATTGACCAAACAGTTGATGATGGACAAAAATCACGACTATGGCGAAGCGTGGCGAGATATGCGAGTTAGCTCGCTGACGGATTTGATTTTGCAAAAGTTATTACGGGTCAAAACAATAGAAAATAACCAAGGAAAAACGTTGGTAAGTGAAGGCACTGATGCCAATTATCAAGATATGATCAATTATGCTGTGTTTGCTATGATACATTTAAATGAAAAATAAAATATGAAAATAGTAGTACAGATTTCTCGAATATTAGTCGGATTACTGTTCATCATTTCAGGATTGATAAAGCTGAACGACCCATTAGGTTTTTCATACAAACTTCAGGAATATTTCGGAACGGATGTGTTGAATCTTCCTTTTTTAGACCCTTACGCATTGGGGATTTCGGTTTTTGTGGTTGTATTTGAAGTAGTCTTGGGTGTCTTTCTATTGATTGGTTATAAACCCAAATTTACAGTTTGGAGCCTTTTATTGATGATTGTATTTTTTACCTTTTTAACCTTCTATTCTGCATATTTTGATAAAGTGAAAGATTGCGGTTGTTTTGGGGATGCCTTGAAACTCACTCCGTGGGAAAGTTTTACCAAGGATGTTATTTTATTGGTATTGATTCTGATTATTATGTATGGAATTAGACATATAAAACCTATTTTCAACAAATTAGGAACCACCGCAGTCGCCGTATTGAGTTTTGTGTTTTGCCTGTGGTTCGGATATCATGTGTTGATGCATTTGCCTGTGGTTGATTTTAGAGCTTATAAAATTGGAAATAATATACAGGAAAAAATGAGCACCCCGCCCGATGCCCAAAAACCATTGATTGAATATTATTATACGTTCGATGTCAATGGGAAGGAAGAAACTTATACCGTAACCAGTGGCTATCCCGAAGTAGATGGTACATTTGTTAGAGTCGAGTCTAAAATTATTT
>JBGTDZ010000365.1:0-2270 GCA_041748055.1 Aquaticitalea sp. | reverse complement strand
GGCCTGATAAATATAAATATTTATTGAGAACATCTCCATGTCGGTTTTCTTCTGCGGTCCAATGCCGTACCCATTTTCCCCAAGAATTTGTCTCAACTTGGTCCACGCCTTCAACGTCCATAAGCCAAGATTCATACGTTGGCAAGGCTTCTTCGGTAATCATATCACCAACCAAAACAACCCAAAAATCATAAGGCAGTTCTTTGGCAAGCTCACGGATCTCGGCGACTTCATCAAAAAAGCTATCACCTTCAGAATTTGGCAGAAAATCAGTAGGCTGCCATATTTTATCGACAGGAATCAAGTATTTTTCTATGAGTGATTCGACATCTTTTTCTATATGTTGCATCACTTCCAATCGTATATTCTTTAACGACATAAGCTTATTATTATGGGTGAATATGTGAAGAAATGGTCTTCTCAACAACACGAATCAATTCTTCTTTATCTGCAAAGGTAGCAATTTTGATAGGTTGGTGCACCGTGAACTTTAGATGATTTCCTATTCCCATGGGAAATTTCCCATATCTTAACATTTTCCAGGAATTGTTGATGCTGATCGGGACAATGCTTCCGCTTGGTACTTTTTTTATCAGAACTTCCAAGCCTTTGGTTTGAAATGGCTTTGGTATCCCAGTTTTACTTCGAGTGCCTTCAGGAAAAATCACTGCTGCATGCTTGGATTTTTCAATATAGTCTCCAAATTTCATAATCGCTGGCAACGCTTGTCGGGGATTTTTTCTATCTATCAAAACTGAACCTCCATGACGCAAATTGTATGAGACGCTGGGAAACCCTTTGCCCAATTCCTTTTTAGCGATAAATTTTGGGTGGTGTTTGCGCATATACCACATGATCGGAGAAATGTCATACATACTTTGATGGTTGGCTACAATAATCAAAGGCTGATCAGTATCAATATCATAGGGATTTGTGAAGGTAAAACGGGTACCCAGTACATTAAGACAACGGATTAATGAAAACTGTAGCCAATCTACACTCACTTTCAATGCTTTATATCCAAAAACATTGTGTGAAAACCAAAGTATCGGATGAAACACGATAAGTGTCAATCCAAAACAGATAAAATATAAAATCGTCAATGGATAAGCGATTACTTTTTGCATAAAGCAAAATTAACAAAAAGTAGTCGCATTAAACTTATTAAAAGAGGGGAATACACTGGTTATTTTCACACTCAAATCCTATTGGAGGCTGAGGTGTGGAACAATCTGAAACCGTATTGCAATTTTGGTTATAATTGGTTTCCAACTGATTGTATTCCATGACAAGCGAAGTAAGTGTCAAGGTATCTATGGAGGTTGTATACACCAAAAATCCCCAAGGACCACCGCATGGTTTGCTGCCAAAAGCAATGTATCGGCATTCGAAATCCTCTCCACATACCGATTGATTCGCCAAGTTTTCTATGGTAGATCTGAATTCCAACAATTGCATTGATGTATCTTCACAAGGAGCAGTGATATCATCGTCATCACATTGCATGGCTGTGGTTAGAATAAATAATGACATGCAACCTAAAATAAGCATCGATTTTTTCATAATGTAGACGATTTTATATATAGATGCAATTAGAGGAAAAAGGTTGCGTCAGTCAAAAAAAACCACGAAAAACTTCGTGGCTTTATCTATTTTTTGGCCCTCTATCCATTGGAGAGAGGGTTGGGATTGAGGACTAACAATAGGAATTATAGGCATCAACCAAGTTTTCAGCAATCATTTCCGCTGGACGACCTTCAATATGGTGGCGTTCCAACATGTGCACCAATTCGCCATCCTTGAACAAAGCCATACTTGGCGAGCTTGGAGGAAATGGTACCATGTGTGCTCTGGCTTGGTCTACTGCTTCTCGGTCAACACCCGCGAATACCGTAACAATGTGATCTGGCCGTTTGGCATTCTGTAAACTCATGCGCGCTCCTGGGCGCGCATTGGCTGCGGCACAACCACATACCGAATTGACAACCACCAAGGTCGTTCCTTCTTTAGCCAAGGCTGAATCAACTTCTTGTGCCGTGTGCAATTCTTCAAAACCAACTTTGGTAAGGTCTTCCCGCATTGGTTTTACTAATTCTGCTGGATACATATATTTTAAATTTTATGATTAATATTTCCCCGAAGTCTCGGAACTGCAAAGATAAGGAAAAAGTATTCAGTAAGCAGTCGCAAGCATCGGTCAAAATTTACATTTGGAATAGATATGATTCAAAGCATATTGTACTGAGGTCTTAACAAATAGTTAAACACCA
>JBGTDZ010000364.1:0-7990 GCA_041748055.1 Aquaticitalea sp. | reverse complement strand
ATCAATTTTATTTGCTTTCAATTCATTTGCAAGTAACTGCGTGCCTTCATTGATTGATGTCCTATTGATAAATTGAAAAAAAGAACCTCTTCCAAAAAGGTCAATGTCCACACTGTAAAAATGTAATGGGTCTTGAAATTGCAAACCATTATCCCTATTGTGAAAATTTCCCTTATCTATCTCCAATTCCGTGATGTTGATATCCGCCAAAGCCATTTTTAATTCTCGTTCTGATGTTACATCGGTATGTTTTGAGAGCAAGTTAATGAAAACAGAAATTCCAACAACAGCAATTCCAAGGGCAAATTGCCAATTTGTGTAGGTCATATAAATACCAAAACCTATCAACAAGAACACGATCACCCGGGCAGTGCTCAACAGTGTCATTTTTTTATATAAAGCTGTTGCTTCCGATTGGTATGTTTCAGAATGTTGTCGGTAATATGTATTTGGGTTATCCATTTAAAAAAAATTTAATCTAAAATCTCAACGCATCGATTATCGCGAATACAGAAATTACCGTTTCAACAGCGTTTTTGAAAAACTCCGGATGAATATTTTCAAAATCATCTGTAGGTTTGTGATAGTCTTTATGGTCTTCTACTCCAAAATATAAGAATGGTATGGCTTTCTCGTGAAATGAACCGTGGTCAGAGGAATAGGTCCAATTTTGTTGACCATCTATTCCGTCATGGCCCATAAGTAACTTGATGCCGACTTGGGTTCTATAATTGGAAATCACAGATTTTAAGGTGTCATTAAAAACTGTTCCGGTGACATACAATTCATTTTTATCATTTCGGCCAATCATGTCCATATTGATATTCAACTTAATTTGTTCCAAAGCAATGATGGAATTATTGACGAAATGGCTTGACCCAACAAGGCCTAATTCTTCTGCATCAAAAGCCGCCAAAATAACAGAATGCTGTGGCGGATGTTTTTCAAAATATTCAGCGAAGGCAAACAAACCAGCGATACCAGAAGCATCGTCATCTGCACCATTATAAATTTCATTGTTTTTTATCCCTTCATGGTCATAGTGCGCACTAATGACTATATAGTTTTCAGGATCCTTTGATCCTTTGATATAGCCCAAAACATTCACACCTTTATACGATTTCCCTCTTGCCTCAAACGAAAACGGTTGTTCGTAATTTTCTATAAAAGGCTGTACATTTAAACTTTTAATTTTTGTGATAATATAATTTTTGGCTTTTTCAGCACCAGCTGTTCCGGTGCGTCTTCCTTCAAAAGCATCTGATGACAAGGTTTTTATATGAAACAGCAAGCTGTCTGAATTGAAATGATTCTGTTTTTCAACCTTAGTTTTTAGTTTAATTTCTTGCCCATTAGACAGAACCGTAAAGAATAAAAATGTGAAAATCGAAAAGCACAATTTGTGTTTCATATTGAAGGGGATTGAAAGTATAAAGAAACAAAAAATCCCAATTGATATTGGGATTTGTATCAAGAGATTCCTGCTTTCGCAGGAATTATTATCCTTTTAAACTGGCAGCCAAATACTCTCGATTCATGCGAGCAATATATTCCAAGGAAATTCCTTTAGGACATTCTACTTCACAAGCTCCAGTGTTGGTACAGTTACCAAAACCTTCTTCGTCCATTTGTTTAACCATGTTAAGGACTCGGGTGGTTGCTTCTACCTTTCCTTGTGGCAACAAGGCAAATTGTGACACTTTCGCGCCAACAAACAACATTGCTGATGAGTTTTTACAACTTGCAACACAAGCGCCACAACCAATACAAATAGCAGCTTCGAAAGCCTCATCGGCATCATGTTTATTGACAGGGATTGCATTGGCATCGATGGTGTTTCCGGAAGTGTTCACTGAAATAAATCCTCCCGCATGTTGAATTCTGTCAAAAGAACTTCTGTCAACAATCAAATCCTTTATTACGGGGAAAGCAGTTGCTCTAAATGGCTCAATATATATGGTGTCTCCATCATTGAACATTCGCATGTGCAATTGGCAGGTGGTTATCAATCTATCGGGACCATGTGCTTCACCATTGATGTATAAAGAACAAGATCCGCAAATCCCTTCACGGCAATCATGGTCAAACGCCACCGGCTCTTCACCTTTGTTGTTGAGTTGTTCGTTTAAAACATCCAACATTTCTAAGAAAGACATGTCTCCCTCTATGCCATCGATTGGATAATCAACAAGTTTTCCTTTTGTATCGGCGTTTTTTTGACGCCATATTTTTAATGTCAATTTCATATTTTTAAGCCTTTGATTATTAGATAATGGTTGTAAGATTATGCTATCGATAAATCAACAACCATTAACCATAAACTATTTATAACTTCTCTCTTTAACTTCAATATTCTCGTATTCTAACGCTTCTTTATGAAGAACCGCATCTTTTGGCTCGCCTTTGTATTCCCATGCTGATACGTACTGAAATTTAGGACTACGTAATGCTTCACCTTCTTCGGTTTGATATTCTTCCCTAAAATGTCCACCTGCAGATTCCTCTCTTTGGAGCGCATCCTTGGCGAAGAGTTCTCCCAGTTCCAAAAAGTCAGCTACTCGCATTGCTTTTGCCAATTCTTCATTATATTCATTTTGGGTACCAGGAACTTTGACGTCTTTCCAAAATTCGGCGCGCAGTTCAGAAATTTCTTGAATGGCTGATTTCAGATCTCCAGCATTTCTTGACATTCCGCATTTGTTCCACATGATTTTCCCTAATCGTTTATGGAAGTAATCAACTGAATGGGTTCCATTATTGTTGATCAAATGAGTCAAATTATCAATGACGTTTTTCTCCGCTTCATCAAATTCAACCGTATCGGTTGGAATTTTTCCTGTTCTAATGTCATTGGACAAATAATCACCAATGGTATATGGCAATACAAAATAACCATCTGCCAATCCTTGCATCAAGGCGGAAGCTCCAAGACGATTTGCACCATGTTCGGAAAAATTGGCTTCACCGATGCAATACAAACCAGGAACATTGGTCATCAAATTATAATCAACCCAAAGTCCGCCCATCGTATAATGCACGGCAGGGTAAATCATCATTGGTGTTTCGTAAGGATCTTGATCAACGATTTTTTCATACATCTGGAATAAGTTGCCATACTTTTCCTTTATGACTTCCTGTCCTAATTTTTTAACCAGAACGGCATCATTTTCGTTCAAACCTCGTACATGTGCACGCTCTTTTCCATAACGCTCAATAGCCGCAGCGAAATCCAAAAAGACAGCTTCGCCAGTTTTATTGACTCCGTAACCAGCATCGCAACGCTCTTTTGCGGCCCGAGATGCTACGTCGCGGGGAACGAGGTTTCCGAAGGCAGGATAACGTCGTTCTAAAAAATAATCTCTATTTTCTGCTGGAAGATCGGCTGGTTTCAACTTGCCTTCCCGAATGGCTTTTACGTCATCCATGTTTGCGGGCACCCATATCCGTCCGTCATTACGAAGCGATTCAGACATTAAAGTCAATTTTGATTGATGGTCTCCAGAAACTGGAATGCAAGTTGGATGAATCTGAGTGTAACAAGGATTTGCAAAATAGGCACCACGTTTATGGGCTTTCCAGGCAGCAGTGACATTACTTCCCATGGCATTTGTGGACAAATAGAATACATTTCCGTAGCCTCCAGTGCCCAACACAACAGCATGTGCCGAATGGCGTTCTATTTCACCAGTTACCAAATTCCTTGCGATAATCCCTCTAGCTTTTCCTCCAACAATGACAACGTCCAACATTTCATGTCGATTATACATCTTAATTTTACCACGACCAATTTGACGGTTCATGGCAGAATAAGCACCCAATAACAGTTGTTGTCCAGTTTGTCCAGCGGCATAAAAAGTTCTTGATACCAATACACCACCAAAAGATCGGTTGTCAAGATATCCACCATATTCGCGGGCAAATGGAACGCCTTGAGCAACGCATTGGTCAATGATATTTGCAGACACTTCCGCCAATCGATAGACATTTGCTTCACGTGAACGGTAATCACCACCTTTTACGGTATCATAAAATAAACGATAGGTAGAATCACCATCACCTTGATAATTTTTTGCGGCATTGATACCACCTTGAGCCGCAATAGAGTGTGCGCGTCTTGGAGAATCCTGAAAACAAAATGCTTTAACGTTATAACCCAATTCAGCCAATGTCGCAGCAGCAGAACCGCCAGCCAGACCTGTGCCAATAATGATAACATCAATGTTACGTTTGTTGGCAGGATTCACTAGGTTGATGTGATTTTTATAATTTGTCCATTTATCTGCAAGTGGACCTTTTGGTATTTTAGAATCTAAAGCCATTTGATATAGTCTTAAGCAATATGATTAAAATGATGGAACAGCGCAATGAATATAAAGCCAGCAGGAATTAGTATTGCATAGCCTATTCCAAATCCTCTCATGCTTCTGGTGTATTTGTTATTGGCACCTACTGACTGAAAGGCTGAATTGAAACCATGCAATAAATGCAATGCCAAGAACACAAATGCCAAGCAATATGCTCCTACTCGCCATGGGTTGACAAATTTCTCTCTTAATTCATGGATGTATCGGTATCCTTCTCCTTCGGTCATCATTCCGGTCATGTCACCTTTGATGTATTTGGTATTGATTTCAGGGAACCAAAAATCAATGAAATGCAACACCAAAAAAGCAAGAATGGTCAACCCTGTCCAAATCATATTTCTGCTCATCCACGTGGAATTTGCGGAACCATTGTTTTTGGCATACGCAATTTTACGTGCTTTTCTGTTTCTGATTTCCAGAATGAATCCCATTATAAAATGAAAAATAACACCGGCAATTAAAATGGGCTGAAAAATGTACTGCACCACAAAATAGGTACCCATAAAATGGGATACTTCATTAAAAGTGTCTGCCCCAAAGACCGAGGTAAAGTTGATTATAAAATGCTGTAATAAGAAAATCATGAGGAAGAATGCCGAAAGCGCCATGGCAAATTTTCTTCCAATTGAAGAATTAAAAATTCCGCTCATCTTTTGAAGTTAGTTTAATGTATTGCAAAGATACGCTTCAAACGTTTGAAAGCCAAAAATTAGAATCAATTATGAGTATTTAGAATGAATTTAATCTATTTAACTTCCAATTTTTTCTTTTCGTTTTCCATTTGTACAGTATATGTTCCTTTAGGAAGATAATACTTGCTGTTTTTTGACTTTGGAATTTGAAGGGATGTATCTTCTTTTAACAATGCTTTTCTTCCATTTTCATTGAGCGTCATATCATATTCCGCAATATTGAATCCTTTGTCGGCATCAACAGAAAAAGTTTGCAATTCAGCATTTTTCTCAGAAAGAATTTTAATTGTCTGTTTTCCTGATTTATTTGAATAGAATTCAATATATGTTGAAGGTTCCAGAGGCTTTGACCAGCTTCCAAAACTATCGCCCCAATTTGGTGAGAATTTTACCTCTTTGGTATCAAATATCGTGATTTCTTGATTCATTTTGTCCAAATCCATACTTTGTAAGGCTTTGATATTGGCAAGGTAAATACTTCTACCATGGGTGCCAATCAAGAGATCATTAGCTTCATGTTGAACGACCATATCGTGCACAGCAACATTCGGCAAGCCTTTGCTGAATGCTTCCCATGATGTGCCTATATCAAAAGAAACATAGGCACCATTGTCGGTTCCCAAATACAATAAATTTTCTTTTTTTGAGTCTTCCCGGATAACATTTACAGGAGAAGAAGGGATATTGTTACTGATGTTTTTCCAAGTTTGTCCATAATCTTCACTCATATATACGTAAGGTGTAAAATCATCCCAACGATAACCGTTAAGGGTGACATATGCTCTGTCCTTTTTATGTTTTGAAGCAAGGACGCGACTTACCCACAAATCTTTTGGCAGTGTTGAAGAGATATTGTTCCAGCTTCCGCCCCCATCTTTTGTTATGTATACCAATCCGTCATCGCTTCCTGTGTAAATCAATCCAAACTGAAAAGGAGACTCGCTAATTGCAGTTAAAGTCCCATAGGCAACATTTCCCTTCTTCCCTCCATTGGTCAAATCGTCACTTATCGCAGACCAATCAGTCCCTTGGTTCATGGAACGCATCAGTTTGTTGCCGCCTAAATAGAGAATATCTTGATTGTGTTGAGACAATAATATAGGTGTTTGCCAATTGAACCGGTGCGGTGTTTCGCCCAACCCATGTTTTGGTTGAATGTAAATTTGTTCATCTTTCTCCCTGTCAAGTCTAAAATAATTTCCAAATTGAAAACCGGTATAGACTATATTGGAATTTCTGTTGTCAATCTGTACCTGCATGCCGTCGCCACCCATAATGCTCTCCCACGGGTATTGTCCGCTTTGATGCCATCTTACATCTTCCATTGCGTTGTGTGCTCCAGCCCAGACACCGTTATCTTGAAGCCCGCCATACACATTATATGGCTTTTCATTATCAACATTTATGGCATAGAATTGTCCAACTGAAGGGGAATTGTTCTTAATCCAGTTTTCGCCATCATCATAAGTGATATTTATACCACCATCATTTCCATTGATAATATGATTTGGATATTTTGGATTGATCCATAGCGCATGATGGTCAGCATGGACATTTTCGGCATCCATGGAGCTAAAAGTTTTTCCAGCATCCTTTGATTTCAAAATAGGCACCCCATAAACATATATATTATTTTGGTCGTTTGGTGCCACATAAATATGTCCGAAATAATAGCCATAACTATAATATAAATCATCGAGATAACCCTCATGGGTTTTTTTCCAACTTGCTCCACCATCAGTGCTTTTATAGACTTCAGCCCCAATCACTGGCGTGTCGAACAAAAGTGAATTGGCATCTTCAAGATAAGAGACCAAATCAGCAGGATTGATGTCGCCACCGCGAACCATTTGCTTCACTTTTTCAGAGTTATATTCTTTTTGAAATCCATTCATTTGTAAGAATGAATTCAATTTAGAGTCATCCAGTTTCAAAAAGGTTTCCCGCTCCATGGATTTGAAATCCTCTTTTGTCAATTCCTCAGAATCTTTCTTTTTTAGCTCATCGGGCCTTCGGAACTGGTTGTCATGGATTGCGTAAATTATGTTTTCGTCATAGATTGCCAGACCAATTCTTCCAACACCAGTTCCCGTTGGGAAACCACTTTGCAGTGTGGAAACTTTTATCCAAGTTTCTCCTGCATCGGTACTTTTATATATGGCGGAATTATCGCCGTTGCCATCAAAATTCCACGCTTTTCTGTCCTTTGTCCATGAAGCTGAAAACATCACATTGTAATTATTTGGTGAAAATTGCAAGTCTATGATGCCACTTGTGTCATCAACAAATAGCGTTTGCTTCCAGTTTTTTCCACCATCAGTAGTTTTATAAATGCCACGTTCTTTGTTTGGGGAATAAAGATGTCCTGTAACTCCTACTGTGACTTCATCCGGATTGTTTGGATTGATAAGTATTCGTCCGATATGGTGAGAATCTTGCAGCCCCATATTTTGCCAAGTTGTACCGTTATCGGTTGATTTCAATATCCCGATGCCTGCATAACTAGAGCGAGACGCATTGTTCTCGCCTGTTCCCACCCAAATTGTTTTAGTCTTCCAATCGACAGCGATATCCCCTACATTCTGTGTATTGGAGCTGTCTAAAATAGGGGTGAAAGTAGTTCCATTATTGATGGTGTGCCAGACACCACCGGACGCATAGCCAACATAAAATTCAGTGGGATTCTCTGGATTCACTGCCAAATCCGTTACGCGTCCGCTCATGACTGTAGGACCAATATTCTTGAAAGGAATATTTTTTACGAGCGAATTTTTTATCAATAATTCTTTTTGTTGAAGCGCATTTTCAATCGTAGAAGCAGGAGTGTCAGGCTGTTGGGCAATACTAAAAAAGGAACAGAATACAAAACAAGAAAAAAGAATTGGATGTAATTTCATAAGCAAGTTTTTAGTGTTTGAAAATTAACCATAATGG
>JBGTDZ010000363.1:0-6283 GCA_041748055.1 Aquaticitalea sp. | reverse complement strand
TCCACAGACCATACAGTGGAACTGTTGAAATCCAATTTGGAGATTAAACTGGATGAGTTGGAAGAACAATGGCACTTTGCTTCATTGGAACGTATTTTTATCGAAAACAGAATTTATCGCGATATAGAAGAAGAAGAAACTTGGGAAGGTGTCATTGCAGCAATTGGCAAAGGCCTAAAACCTCATATTTCTCATTTAAAACGGTCCATTACTCAAGAAGATATCGAGCGTCTGACGGAAATACGCATCAAGCGCATCTCTAAATTCGACATCGACAAAGCCCAACAGAAGATTGAAACCCTCGAGGACCAAATAGCTCAAGTAAAATATGACTTGGCGAATTTGACTGATTATGCAATTTCCTATTTTGCACGTTTAAAGTCAGATTATGGGAAAGGACGAGAAAGATTGACGGAACTGAGGATGTTTGACGATGTGGACGCAATTAAGGTGGTCATTCGCAACACGAAACTTTACGTCAACAGAGAAGAGGGCTTTATTGGTACTTCCTTAAAAAGGGACGAATATGTCTGTGACTGCAGCGACATCGATGACATAATCGCGTTTACCAATGATGGAAAAATGATGATTTCCAAAGTGGATGACAAAAAATTCATTGGCAAAGGCATCATCCATGTAGCTGTCTTTAAAAAGAAAGACAAGCGCACCATTTACAATCTGATATATCGTGATGGTTCCAAAGGCGCTTCCTATGTCAAACGTTTTGCTGTCACTGGCACCACTCGCGATAAGGAATACGATATGACCAATGGAACCAAGGGCTCGTCGGTACACTATTTTTCTGCCAATCCCAATGGGGAAGCAGAAGTGGTAACGATTTATCTTCGTCAAGTGGGAAGCATCAAGAAATTGAAATGGGATTTGGACTTTTCAGAAATCATTATCAAGGGTCGGAACACAAAAGGCAATCAGGTAACCAAACATGCCATAAAAAAAATTGAGCTGAAAGAACACGGCATCTCCACTTTAAAACCGCGTAAGATTTGGTTTGATGATACCGTTCAGAGATTGAATGTTGATGAACGTGGCGAACTGATTGGAGAATTTAGGGGCGAAGACCGATTGCTCATCATCAGTCAAGCAGGTACTCTAAAAACCATACTTCCAGAACTTACGGCACGTTTTGACGATGATATGATTGTCTTGGAAAAATGGATTCCGAGAAAACCAATTTCGGCCTTGTATTATGATGGTGAAAAAGAACGCTATTACGTGAAGCGTTTTCTTATTGAAAACGAAAATAAAGAAGAAGTGTTCATTTCAGAACATCCCAATTCACAACTTGAAATTGTTTCTACCGACTGGCGACCTGTTGTTGAGGTGGTATTTGCTAAACCCAAAGGGAAGGAGCAACGCGATAATGAAACCTTGAATTTTGAAGAATTTATCTCTATCAAAGGCATCAAGGCACTTGGTAACCAATTTACGGCCGACAAAATAAAGCAGGTCAGTTTGTTGGATTCTTTGCCTTATGAAGAGCCTGAGGTCGTCCATGCCGATGAGATAGAAGTGATCGGGGAAGAAGAAGTTGAAAACAATAAACCAAATAATAATCCGCCTTTGGAACTTACCAACCTTACCCAAAAAGAGGACGATTCAGATGATGACGATTCGCTTCTGGATGAGAAAGGACAGATAAAATTATTTTAAAAATGACATGGTCACAATTGATTTTCTTGATTTAGTACTTATAACTTCCTTAAGAAAATAAAGACATCAATTTATCAGTTGATGGCGCAGGACAGAAAACTATTTTATCAAAATCGAGATTGTCTTTCGTTAACGCTAGAGCTCCCACGTAATCATCATTTAATTTAAAGCTTATAACCTTGACATTTTTATAAAGACCCATCCATGAGGAAGGTATGGTATGTATACCATCAGTTATCGGGATTTTTGAAAAATTATCATCAATACCGTTTCCGATGGCCTTGACAATAGCTTCTTTTCGCGTCCAGAATCGATAAAAAGTGAGATGTTTATCATTACTATTGTCTACTTCATCTATTTCAATTTTATTAAATATATTTGGTAAAATTTCTTTAAAGTCAAAATCCTTATTAACATATTCGATATCAACCCCTATTGGGCTTTTAGCTATTGCAATAATGGCATAATCTCCTGAATGTGTAACATTAAAAAAAACTGATGGATGAGAAGATAAATAAGGTTTTTTGTTAAAATGATTGTCAAGAAATATTTTATCAACATCTAGACCTATATGCTCCGCCAAAAGGATCTTTAATATTGTTCTACATATTATAAATTTATTTTTATCTTTATTGAAGTGGTATCCGTTAGCTCGATTAAGTTCAGAAGATGACAAAAATTTTATTAGACCGGATACTAATTCTTGGTATTTTAATATCTCGATTTTATAAAGTTTTACACTCAGATCAGCTTCCTTCTTGTCGTTACTTTCTTGAGTGGAGGTTTCTAATGTTCCACAAAATAAACTACTATACACTTACTGAATTATTATTGTCCAGTACACGCTGAAGACTTGTTGCCAAAACTTCTACATTAGGTTTGTCAAACATATCTACATGACTACCTGGTACCATGTGTTTTCGAATGCCTTTGCGAGCTATTTTTTTCCATCCCAGAAATTTGTGGTCATGCACGAAATTAACTTCTTCCGTGGCTCTAAATAAATCTATCACGATATCTTGGGGAGCTATAGTATAACTCTCGGTGGCTATTTTGTGATTTGTTTGCATTTTCAAAGGAACATTATACTGTAATTCATACTGTTTTCCCTTCCCATGCTTAAGACTTAAATATAGCCCCAAAATTTGAAGTTTGATCAAATGAGTTCTTCTTTTAAAATTCTTTTTGCCATTAAACATGTTTAGAAAGACAAAAACGATTTTTCCCAAGAGATATAAAAACGAGAGGGTTTTTTTCATTATAGGGCCCTCGCCGTAATAATAAGGAAAAACATAAGTATCGAATTGTGCTACGGTTTTAACTTCTCGGCCTTGCGCTCTGAGCTGTCTTGCCATTTCAAAAGCAACAATACCTCCATAAGAAAATCCTCCTAAAGAATAAGGTCCATCCGGATTTGATACAATAATTTCAGCAATATAATCTGCTGCCATCTCATGGATAGAATCATGGGGCTCTGTAACACCATCTAAGCCTCGTGACTGCAGGCCGTAAAATGGTTGATCTTTATGTAAATATTGAGCCAAATCGTTGAACATCAAAACATTATGATGAGCTCCATGCACTATATAAAAAGGTGGTTTAGTTCCTTCTGGTTTTATCGGTACTAATGAATCCCATGTAATGAACTCACTGTCCATATAGGTGGCTAATTTTTTGATTGTTGGATGTTTTAGTAAAGCCACCAGTGGCAATCTATTACGAGTTTCCTTTTCCAGTCGGGCCATAACTTGGACACCAATAATTGAATGTCCGCCAAGCTCAAAAAAGTCACTAAAAACATCTATCTTATCAATTCCGAGACATTCTTGCCATATTGTCGTAATAATTTTTTCTGATTGGGTAGTAGGTTCTGTAAAATCGAGCTTAGGCGTTTTATTCGGTAAAAGTTTTAATAACGCCTTACGATCTATTTTACCGCTTAGGGTTGTGGGGAAATCTTTGACTATAATAAATTCCTGAGGTATCATGTGGGTAGGAAGATGTTCCTTTAAAAGTTCTTTCCATGCACTCGCCTGATATGCTTCTTGATTGCCCATATGAGAAGGTATCAGATATGCTACCAAATGATCTTCATTGAGTAGGACAACGGAGGAATGTACTCCTTCTAACGAATCTAAGGTTTGCTCTATTTCGCCTAATTCTATACGATGGCCTCTAATTTTAACCTGCTGATCTATACGTCCCAAACAATGGACATCTCCAGAAGGTAGTAGTTTGGCTAGGTCTCCTGTACGATATAATACAGGATTAGCATCTGTTTCAAATTGATTTTTTATAAACTTTTCAGTGGTTAAATCTTCTCTCTTCCAATATCCTTTCGCAACGCCATCTCCCGCAATGCAAAGCTCTCCCGTTTCACCAGGCGCTACCAATCTATTTTGATCATCAACAATGTAAAGTTGGGTGTTCGCCATAGGATGACCTATGGTAATGACCTCATCAGTCTTCGAAACTTTCTTCATGCCAGACCATATGGTAGTTTCGGTGGGTCCATACATGTTCCAAAGTTCACTTACCCTTTCCAATATACTTTTTGCCAATACCATCGGTAGCGCTTCTCCTGTAGATATGACTCTGATGGGTAAAGGTTCTTCCCAACCAGAATATAAAAGCATTTGCCAGGTGGCAGGGGTGGCTTGCATCAGGGTTATACCCTCAGTTTTCATTAAATTTAATAACAAACGCGTATCCTTGGCTGTTTCTTCATCGGTCAATACCAATTTAGCCCCTTTTAAGAGTGGAGCAAACAACTCCACCATTGCAATATCAAAAGAAATGGTTGTTATTGAAATAAGTATATCTGTTTCTTTTATCCCTGGTTTTTCCAATACACTGTAGAGAAGATTTACCAAGTTCTTGTGTGTTATCGGTACTCCTTTGGGCGTACCGGTAGAGCCTGAAGTATAAAGTAAATAAGCCACATTATGGATGTCTACCTTTTCGGGTAGAGGCGAATGAGGGTACTTTGATAAATCTGCAAATATATCTTCTAAAAGCAAGGGTGTCGTGTTTGACTGTAATGCTGAAGAAGATGTTTTTGTAGTAATCATATATTTGGCTTCCGAATCCTCCAACATAAATTCCAATCGCTTGTTAGGATAGCTTGGATCCAAAGGAAGATAGGCAGAACCACATTCCATAATGGCAATCAATGTTATGACCAATTCAATAGAACGTGGTAATGAAACTGCTACGAAATCGCCATTTCCCACCCCTTGTGCTTTTAAATAATGTGCCACTTGGTGGACCTGTTTTTCTAAATCACCATAGGAAATTTCTGAATCGCCAAATTTTAGAGCTTGTTTTAAAGGATTAATTTGGGCTTGTTTTGAAAGTAATTCATGTAAAGGTAATTGTAGATAAGAGGCTACGGTGTCGTTCAAGACTAAATATGCCGAGTCTACTTTCATAATTTAACCAATTTTAATATTTGGAATAGCTACGATGACCGCGATTATCTTTTTAATTGAAGCCTTCATCCTTTGTATGGTTTATGGTTTAAAGAGATTTGAATTTTAGGAACATCGATTTTATTGCCATCACTTTTATAATTTTTATGAGTTATTCTATCATAAATAAACCCATATAATCCGCCGCTCAATATAAAAAGAAAAGTGCACAGTCCTTAACTAATTTCATAACTATTGTAGCCCTAATAAATCTTTTTGATTTTTAAATCTATTATTAAAAATTCCCCATCTTGCTTAAAATCTGGAGTTAACTAAACAGGATTGCCCAATTTGTCCTTACGAAAAAATGCACTGGTAATGGTAGTTGATTCAACTCTTACTAAAAGTTTTAGGTCTATTTACATTTGAATTTGTATTCAATTCAGATTTAAATATTCCTACAGATATTATTTTATGAGTAAAATCTGTAAAGGTATTAATAAAACGGGTAAGTTGTTATTCTGAATAGGCTGAAATCATTTAACAAAAAAAACCATCCCAAATATGATTGTTTTTTTGCTCATCAAAACAAAGAATCATCATATCTAAAAAAGGCGCTATAGCAGAAGCTCAAACAGGTGTATTGCCAAAGATTATTCCCACAAATGGATCTACATTAACTTTTAATTATCTTCAAATAGCTGTTCCATTTCTAATTGAAAGTAGTTTTTACGAAAATTGTTACCTAAAGTAATTGAATATTAAGAAGTCTTTTTCTTATTAATCCTAAAATTCAGAAATTCCACAAACAATGAGAAGGCAATTGCGAAGTACAGATACCCTTTTGGAACTGCACCAACTTTACTGCCCAAGAATTCTGTTTCAGTTAAATGGGCAGCTTCGGTAATCAACATAAAGCCAATCAAAATCAAAAATGCAAGACCCAATAACTGCAAACTCGGATGGGTGTCAATGAATTTTCGTATTGGATTTGCGAACCCAATCATGATGCCGATGGAAATCATCACGGCGATAATCATCAACACCAGCGTATAGTTATGATTTGGATGCAGACCATTGGTCATTCCAACAGCCGTTAGGATGGAATCGATGGAAAAAATAAAATCAATCAGCATGATTTGCACAATTGCCTGGGATAAGGATTTTATTTTTTTACTTTTCAATTCATTTTCATCATGTTT
>JBGTDZ010000362.1:0-5598 GCA_041748055.1 Aquaticitalea sp. | reverse complement strand
GCGACGACCAACCTTACTTCCAATGCACTTACGATATCTGCTCTTACAGAGGCATTGACTTTAAGTGCAGGTACCTTGGCTTTTGGCTCAATTTGTAACGGTAGTTCTTCTGAATTATCATTCACAGTTTCTGGTACAAATCTTAAGGCAGGAACCATAAATCTTGGCGCATTGGCAGGATATACCTATTCAGAAACTTCAGGTGGCGCTGCCGTAACAGGTTTTACACATACAGGAGGAACTCTTGCAGCTAAAACCATTTATGTACCGTTTACCCCAACAGCTGCCAATCAAACCTATAATGGAAACATTGTTGTTTCTAGTGTTGGATCTCCTAATATAAATAAAGCAGTCACAGGAAATTCTAATTCTGTAAATCCTGCCATAAACACAAATATAGTTACCACGTTTGCAACGACTACAGCTACTTTAAGAGCCAATGTTGTTATTTATGGGGCTTGTCCTAGTACAACAGCAAAAGGATTTGTATACGCCATTGAATCGGTAAATGCTGCACCAACTATCGCTAACGGTGGCACAAATGTTTCGGTAGCATTGGCTCCTCAAAATGCAACTTTCACATATGATGAAACAGGTCTAGCTGAAGGAACGACTTATGCCTATCAAGCCTATTTATTTGATGGCACTACTTATACCTATGGTGGTGTTCAAACGTTTACCACTACTGTTCAGGCAGTTAATAACGCAGGAAATCTTCTTGCTTGCTTGGAGGATACGGTAGGAACTATTTCTTGGACACTTCCTACAACTGGAGCAGCTCCTACCGGTTATATGGTTTTTGCAGTTCAGGCTAATTCTTATGGGACAGGAAGTCTAACAACAGATGTAAGTGATTATTCAGTGGCAAATTCTGATTTTTCATTGGCTACGACATATGGATCTTTAGGTAAATTACTTTACAAAGGAAATGGACTTTCTGTAAATATTACAGGTCTTGTAGAAGATAACGAATATTCGTTTAGAATTTTTACCTATCGTGAAGGCCCTAATCTTCGACGATCTTCAGCTGGGACAACTACAGGAACAAATTATAATAACATTATCGCACAAGATGACGTCAATACCTTTACAGGCACGCCATCCAATAACCAAGTGACCCTTAACTGGACATATAACAGTGCAACGTCTTGTTTTAATGAAGTATTAATTGTTGCCAACCAAGGCGCTGTGGTTTTTACTCCAACAGGTGACGGAAGTGCGTATACCGCAAATGCGGTTTATTCTACACCAAATCAAGTGGTTTATAAAGGAACTGCAAACTCAAGAGCAATTACAGGACTGACCAACGGTCTTCAATACTGCTTTAAAATATACCTAAGAAGAGGAACTTCTTGGAGCGATGGTACAAGTATTTGTGCAACTCCCGATGTTGTGTATTGTGCTTCTGAAGGTGATATCATTGATAGTACCGGTATCACAAGAGTTCAGTTTAATACAATCAATCAAACGTCAGCCGGTGCAAGTGCTTATACTGATTATACTTCTGTTACTACCACAGTTTCTTTGGGACAAATCCATAATTTGACCGTAAATGTAAACACACTCGGGTATCAAAATGTTACCAAAGCTTGGATTGATTGGAACAAAGACGGTGATTTTAATGATAGCGGTGAAGACTATGATTTGGGAGATGCCTATGGTCCAGGCACTTTAGATCAAGATGACAATATCGTAACGAGCAATTCTCCACTTGCTATTACCGTTCCCTCAAATGCAAATATTGGTAGTACGAGAATGCGTATTGCAACCCAGTACTTTTTCGATGATGCTGATATAAATTTAACACCTTGTGCGACTTATGTATATGGTGAGGTAGAGGATTATTCTATTAATGTTACACAACCTTTAAATGCAGAAATCAACATAAAAGGAGGGGTTACTCAAATCTCTATTCCCAACGGTTTTAATGAACCTTATGGTCTCAACAATACCTTGTTTGCAGCCACCCCATTAAACACAGATTCTGTAGTAAAAACTTTTACAATAGAAAATATTGGAATAGCTCAATTAGATTTAATAGGTGCGCCTATTATTGAAATTATAGGAAGTAATCCTGGGGATTTTATTGTAACGCAACAAGCGGCAACACCCGTAATTAATGGAACGCCAACTACCTTTAATATTAAATTTAGACCCACTGTTGCTGGACTGCGTGAAGCAGATGTTCGTATCCTCAACAATGACAGTAATGAGAATCCTTATATTTTCAGAATTCAAGGCAATGGTGTATGCACAACAGCACCATCTATAACCATGTTCCCATTATCTGGCCCAAGCAATACTGTAGTAACATTCACTTCTACCGTAAATAATCTCACTGGCGCGACTGCTACTTATAACAACACCGCTGTTCCACTAACTGTAATCGAAACAGGCCTGGTAGAAATAGCTGTCCCAATGAATGCTAATGATGGTAATTTTGAAATATTACTCGCTTCAGGTTGCAGCTTAACCCTCTCCTTTGATGTCATTGATTCTGTGATTACAGATTGCGCCACTGGCGGCGGCGCAACACCAGCTTCAGACTTGTTTATTTATGAATTGTATGATGAAAAAACAGGTTCAGGGGGCGTCATTACATTATATAACAGAACTGGTGCAGCTTTAGATCTTAGTACGTATTCGATTCAGAGAGCTGGCGATTATGGTGGCACTTATATTACCTATTCCAATTTGAGCGGCACTCTAGCCAATAATGCTATTGCAATAGTGAGCGTAAGTAGTTCTACTTGTGGTTTTACGCCCACAGGGAATGGAAGTCTTGGAGCCTCTGGATTTAATGGAAATGATGGTTTCCGATTAAGAAAAGAAGGTGTTGTCATAGATGATGTAAGAGCACCAAATTATGTTGGCTATTACAGAAAAAGGAAAAACACCAATCTATTCCCAAATACGACATTTACAGCCATTGAATGGACCACGCAATCTGTTGCTGCAGGACAGTGTTTGACAGGTGTTGGGCAAGCTGCTGTTGTAAAAACGCCTCCAAGGATAATTACTCATCCAAGTTATATTTCAAACTGCAGTGTAGAGAGCACAATCTTAACAGTGGCAGGTGAAGAAGGTGTTTCCGGTGGTAATCTCCTAACTTATCAATGGTATATTTTAGGCACTACAGGTGTTTGGACAGCGGTTATAAATAGTGGAGTTTATTCTGGTGCTACATCAGCGACTCTTACCATCTCAAATAACTTCGGGCTTGATGATTACCAATACTATTGCCAAGTAAGAGAAAATACGTCGACCTGTTTTGTTGCAAGTAATGCCATACAAATAAAAATCCCTAAAACCGTTTGGAATGGCACAACATGGATCCCCAGCGTTCCTGATATTGGTAAAATTGCGGTAATCGATGGCGATTACAATACCAGTGTGGGAGGTGAACAAATTAGTTTTAGTGCATGTCAATTATTAATCAACCCAGGTTTTACACTTACCATAGCCGATAATACATTTGTGGAAGTTCAAAATAATGTTACCGTAGATGGTAATATCAATCTAAAATCCAAAGGGGCATTTGTACAAAACAATGATTTAGGACAAGTCAATGGCGCAGTTTTAACCACTAGGGCCAAGATAGTAGTCGAAAAAATGACCGCTCCTTTGAACAATTGGTATGAATATACTTATTGGAGCGCTCCCGTTGTAGGGGAAACTATTGGTGATGGTTTGGCGGAATCAAATCCAAACAGACGTTTTTTATTCAATGGTGCCAACTTTCTAGATTCATATAAAGAAGTTGGAAATAACAATGCTGCACTCTCAGGACAAGATGACATTGATGACAATGGCGACGATTGGACCTATCTACTTAATGCAGCAACAGTCATGACACCTGGTGTAGGATATGCCTCAACTTTAGACCCTATTGGCTTTATCGGAGCAGGCAATCAATATCAATTTACTTTTGAAGGTCCTTTTAACAACGGTATTATCCCTGTCCCCATTTATAGAAATGATACTGAAACAAATGATAACAACTGGAATTTTATTGGCAATCCATATCCTTCCGCCATCAATGTCGATAGCTTTTTAGCAGCGAATACAGTCTTCGATTTGAATGTGCCTGGGGGATCAATTGATGGTGCTATTTTTTTATGGTCTCAAAACACTGCCCCTTCTGGGACTTTAAACGGCAATGAGAATCTTAATTTTGCCCAATCTGATTATGCCATTATTAATGGGACTGGACAGGTTGCAGGTGGTGATGGTGTTACACCAACACGTTTCATTCCATCGGGTCAAGGCTTTTTCGTCGCAATGGACAATAATGCGCCAGCAACTGGCGGCAATATTAAAAGTACAAATGTTACGTTTAATAACAGCATGCGGGTGACGGGTAATAATAACCAGTTTTTTAGAGCCTCTCCAAATGAGGTTATAGACAATAAGCTTTGGCTCAATTTGACATCAAATAATGGCGTTTTCAACCAGATATTAGTGGGTTATGTCAACGGGGCTGCTGATGGCAATGATGGTATGTATTATGATGCCGTAAAAAATCTTTCATCTGGGGCCAATTCCATCATATATTCCTTAATTGATTCAGATTCAGATTTAAAATTGGGAATTCAAGGCAAACATCCAAATAGCATCACTTTGGACGAAGTAATTCCTTTAGGATTCTTTACTTCAATAACACAACATACCACTTATAGAATGTCCATTGCTGATATTGAAGGTGAATTTTTAAATACGAATACTGTCTATTTAAAAGATAATTTAATGAATATCACGTTCAATTTGTCCGATTCAGATTATATATTCAGTTCTCAAACAGGCAAGTTCAACACCCGTTTCGAAATCGTGTTCAGGGACCAAGCACTTTCGGTCATAGACAATGAAATAAGTGCAAATGGGCTGACTATCATCGAACTTCCGAATGGGCAAGTGAAATTTAGTGTAGGGAATAATTTGGAGATTCAAGGAGTGGAAATCATAGATATGCTGGGAAGAAGGCTCTATAACCTTAAAGGAAATAGTCCTTCTGAGATATATGCGCTATCCAATTTAAGCCAGGCTGCCTATATTGCCAAGGTTACATTGTCCAACGGACAGGTGATTACAAAACGGGCGGTGAAGCGGAAGTAAAAATATCATATGATGTGCAATCGACTGTGAGTTCTCGACTGCGCTCGAACAGACAGAAAAATAAAAAAAGCCTCAACCAACAGTTGAGGCTTTTTTTATTAGGAGCTCTATCTTCAATTGCCTTATACTTTTCTGGTGTCATTGCTAGATTTTTTGAGATATTTTGTTTTGTTCTTTTCACCTGTTTTTTCAAATAGATTTAATTCCAGTCCCTTCTTCAAATCTCGACTTGCTGTGGCAGAAGAGATGTCTTTAAAGACGTCCATGTAATCTTTCCTTGAAAATTCATTTCTATTCTGAGCAATGAAAAATTCAAGTCGATCTTCTTCATTTAGAATTCGATTGTTGTAATCTAAAAGGGTGTTGAGTGAAACCAAAATGATGTTCAACATATATTCAATAAAAGGAGTAGATGTTCCTGATTTGTCACTTTGTGCCAATGATTGGTAATAGGCATCTTGGTCAGCGGAAATCAATGTTTCAAAT
>JBGTDZ010000361.1:0-6160 GCA_041748055.1 Aquaticitalea sp. | reverse complement strand
ATTTCACAAAAAAAGAAATATAAGTACTTTTGCATGTTGTATTACAAAAACGATACCAAAACATGCAAATCCCAACAAAATATTCTGCTGCCGAAGTAGAATCAAAATGGTATAAGTACTGGATGAAACACAATTATTTTCATTCAGAGCCTGATGAAAGAGAACCTTATACGATTGTCATTCCACCTCCAAATGTTACGGGTATTTTACATATGGGACATATGCTCAATAATACGATTCAGGATGTGCTGATCCGTCGCGCAAGGTTACAGGGAAAAAATGCCTGTTGGGTACCTGGCACTGACCATGCTTCCATTGCTACCGAAGCAAAAGTGGTGGCCAAATTGAAAGACCAAGGTATTGATAAAAATGATTTGACGCGTGATGAGTTTTTGGCTCACGCCTGGGAATGGACAAACGAGTATGGAGGCGTTATATTAGAACAGTTAAAAAAATTGGGTTGTTCCTGCGATTGGGACAGAACGAAGTTTACAATGGATGAGGAGATGAGCGAATCGGTCATTAAGGTATTTGTCGATTTGTTTAATAAAGGACTGATCTATAGAGGCTATAGAATGGTCAATTGGGATCCGGAAGCCCAAACTACTTTGTCTGACGAAGAGGTAATCCATGTTGAAAGAACGGATAAATTATACTACATCAATTATAAAATTAAGCATGAAGATGGTTTTGTCACGATTGCAACTACGCGGCCAGAAACCATCTTGGGTGATACCGCATTGTGTGTCAATCCTGAGGATGCACGATTTAAGCAGTTGGTTGGAAAGAAGGTCATTGTGCCAATTTGCAATAGAGCTGTTCCGATTATTGCAGATTATTATGTGGATATGGAATTTGGAACCGGTTGCTTAAAAATAACGCCGGCGCATGATGTCAATGATAAAGCTATAGGAGATAGACACAATCTAAAAATTATAGATGTTCTCAATGACGATGGCACTTTAAACAGTTTTGGATTGCATCACCAAGGGAAGGATAGGGTTGTGGCACGTATTGATGTCGCAATGGAATTGGACGCATTGGGAATTCTTGTTAAAACAGAAGATTACATTCATAAAGTTGGCACAAGCGAGCGAACAAAAGCGGTGATTGAACCACGACTATCGGACCAATGGTTCTTAAGGATGGAAGATTTGGTAAAACCAGCGATTAAGGCTGTATTGCAGGATGAAGATGTGAAATTGTATCCAAAACGTTTCAACAATATCTATAGGCATTGGATGGAAAACATCCGCGATTGGAACATTTCCCGACAGTTGCTTTGGGGTCAACAGATTCCAGCATATTATTACGGCGATGGAAAAGAAGATTTTGTGGTTGCGGAAAATTTGGAGGAAGCACTTAAGTTGGCTAAACTAAAAACAAACAACCCACAACTCTCAACCAACAAATTGAGCCAAGATAAAGATGCGCTCGATACTTGGTTTTCGTCATGGTTGTGGCCGATTAGTGTTTTTGATGGTATAAGAAATCCAAATAATCCAGAAATAAATTATTACTATCCCACGAACGATTTGGTTACAGGTCCGGATATTCTGTTCTTTTGGGTGGCACGCATGATTGTTGCCGGTTATGAATACAGGGATAAAAGACCCTTTGAAAATGTATATCTCACAGGCTTGGTGCGTGACAAACAACGCCGTAAAATGAGTAAATCATTGGGAAATTCTCCCGATGCCATAAAGTTAATTGATGATTATGGTGCTGATGGTGTGCGTGTTGGATTGTTATTGAGTTCTGCCGCTGGAAATGATTTAATGTTTGATGAGGAATTGTGCAACCAAGGAAAGGGTTTTGCCAACAAAATATGGAATGCCTTCCGATTGGTGAAAGGTTGGGAAGTTGCAGATTTGGAACAGCCAAAAGCTTCTAAAGTTGCGATTGAATGGTACCAAGCCAAATTTAAACAAGCCTTTGCTGAAATTGAAGACCATTACAGCAAATATAGATTGTCAGATGCACTTATGGGTATCTATAAATTGATGTGGGATGATTTCTGTTCTTGGTTATTGGAAATTATAAAGCCAGACTATCAGCAACCTATCGATTCAAAGACATTTAAAGAAGTGATTTCAATTTTTGAAGACAATCTTAAATTGTTGCATCCATTCATGCCATTTTTGACCGAAGAAATTTGGCAGTATATTGCAGAACGCACACCTGAAGAAGCGCTTATAGTTGCCAAATATCCATCAATTTCAAAATTTGATAAGCAAATGATTTCAGATTTTGAAATGGTAAAGGAAGTGATTTCGGGAATCAGAACAATTAGAAAAGATAAAAACATTTCTTTTAGGGACACAATTGAAATATCTGTGTTGAATAACGAACATCTTTCTGAAAAATTTAATGCTGTCATTGCAAAATTGGGTAATGTTTCTAAAATGAATGCAGTTACAAATGCAGTTGATGGCGCCTTGAGTTTTAGAGTTCAATCCAATGAATATTTTATTCCAATTTCAGGCAATATCAATATTGAAGAAGAAATTAAAAAAATCAATGACGAATTAAAGTACACGGAGGGTTTTTTGAAATCTGTTCAAAGTAAATTGGCAAATGAAAAGTTTGTGGCAAACGCAAAAGCAGAAATAATTCAGAATGAACGCAATAAAGAGGCCGATGCATTAGCTAAAATAGTAACATTAAGATCTAGTTTGTCTAATTTGATGTAACAGTTTTTTGGATTTTAAATTTTAAAAATGAGAATTTAAAGGGCTTACCAATCGTACAATCGGTTGGAGTCCAATTTTACAAATACAAACAGTAAAATTGTAAATCCCCACAGGCTAGAACCTCCATAACTAAAAAATGGCAAAGGGATTCCAATGGTGGGTATCAATCCCATAACCATACCGATATTTATCATAAAGTGAACAAACAAAATCGAGGCCACGCAATAGCCATATACTCTACTGAACTGCGATTTTTGTAATTCCGCTAAATATAGAATTCGTGTCAATAAAGCCACAAAAAGTACGATGACAAGTGCACTTCCCAAAAATCCCCATTCTTCGCCCACGGTACTAAAAATATAGTCGGTATGTTGCTCAGGAACAAATTTCCCTGTGGTTCTAGTCCCTTCTAAAAACCCCTTTCCAGTAAGTCCGCCAGAGCTAATGGCCTTTTCAGATTCGTTGAGATTGTAAAGGATGGTTTGTTTCAACTCCTTTAATTTCTCAGGATTGGATTCCAATCTTAACCATAAACTGATGCGGTCCTGTTGGTGTTCCTTCAAGATGTTTTCATAAAAGTACTTTACACCAAAAGCAACCCCGATGCAGAGTATAAGCACACTAATGGTTTGAATGAGCATTGGTCGTTTTCGCCTTCCAAAAAAGTGCACTCCAAAAATAATGACAGTTGCTAAAATTACTGTAAAGACAATACCCAATTTTAGTGTAAAAACAGAAATTAGAATTAAGATAACGCCAATGATGAGATAAATCTGTTGTAAGCCTTCACGATAAAAAACAAAAAAGAAGGCAACATAGACAACCGTACTCCCGGCATCATTCTGCAATAAAATCAGTACGGATGGAATTAATATGATGGCAATACATCGCAGTTGGTCCTTAAGGGTTTTTATGTTGGTCTGTAAATCGGAAATGAATTTCGCTACAGCCAGCGAGGTCGCAAACTTTGCAAATTCACTAGGCTGTAAAGTCATGCCGCCAATAGCATACCATGAAAGGGCACCATTCACAGTTTTCCCAAAAATAAATAACCCAACTAGTGAAAGCAATGATAAAAAATAGATGATACTGGCAAATCGTTCATAGAATTTGGCTTCAATCGCCAAGGTGAGTATGATAAGACCAATGGTCAGCAATATAAAGACACCTTGTTTGCCATAAGGCTGGTCCATGTCAAAATAATGTGAAATTTCCCCTTGATGTGAGGCCGAAATTATGTTTAACCAACCGAAACCCACCAAAAGTAAAAATAGCACGATGGTAATCCAATCCAGTCTAAAACCGCGATGTTCTCCTTGCATTACTAATTTGAGGATTTTGCCTTTAAATCAATTTTGTTATTTGAATTTAATTCTTTGCTGGATTGTTCCAAAGGAATAATATCAATAATGGCACCTTTGTTTATGGTGAATGGTATCCCGGAATGCGGTTTTTCATATTCACTTTCCAATCCATGGGTCAATATCCAAGTTTCCATATCGGTTCTTGTTATCTTACCAGATATGTATTTCTCAATCATCAAACCCGCAATTCGACCTGCAAATCGACTGCCCCAATACCCATTTTCGACGAAGACCGCGATAGCAATGGTCGGATTGTCCTTTGGAGCAAACGCAATAAAAATGGAATGGTCGGTCAATTGTGTTTTGACACCATCTATTTTTATAAAGTTTTCCGCGGTTCCTGTTTTCCCACATATTTCAATACCAGGCACTTGAACGGATGCTGCCGTTCCATGATTATAAACATCAAACATTCCTTGCACAATAGGTTCAAAATGTTCTTTATCGATCGTGGTGTGGTTTGGAGTCAAATATTTTTTATCTATTTCTCCACCTTGTATTTTCTTGATAATGTGAGGCGTGTAATAATAACCTCGATTACCGATGGCAGCAGCCATATTTGCCAACTGGATGGGTGTGGTCAAAACTTCCCCTTGTCCAATGGAATTGGATAGATTGTACGTGCTTCCCCACCGGTTATCACCATACAACCGATCATAAGTTTCACTATCAGGAATCTTTCCTGGCTGACCAACCGATAGATCATTATTAAGGTAATTGCCCAAACCGAAGCTTTTTATATGGTTGCTCCAAATGTCTATGCCATCGCCTGGGTCGTTGGTCTTATCAATGATTCTTCTATAAACATTGGCAAAATAGGCGTTACATGAATTGTAGATGCCACCATTCATGGCCAATGGGCTTGGATGCGCATGACAACCCATTTTTCGACCACCATAACTATACCCATGGTTACACCCAAAACGATCTTCGGTGGTTACCACCTTTTCTTGAAGCCCAATGAGCGCACTTAAAATCTTAAATGGTGAACCTGGAGGATACATTGCTTGTAGGCCTCTATCGTATAAGGGTTTTGCAATCGTATCATTATATAATTTGGAAAAATTTGAAGAACGTTGTCGTCCTACCAAAAGATTTGGGTCATATGTTGGCGCCGAAATCATTGCAAGAATTTCTCCTGTAGCGGGTTCTATTGCAACAATCCCACCCCGTTTGTGTTTCATCAGAAGCTCTCCATATTCCTGTAGGACGGCATCAATGGTTATGGTGACATCACGTCCTGACTGAGGAAGTGTGTCGTAGATACCTTCTTTATAGGGGCCAATATCACGATTAAATCTATCTTTTTGAATGAATTTAATACCTTTTACACCCCGTAAAACTTCCTCATAGGTTTGTTCAACACCTTGTTTACCGATCAAATCGCCCATTTGATAATAGGGATACTTTTGGATGAGATAATCATTTACTTCCCCAATATCTCCTAAAACGTTGGCCCCAATCAAACGCTGATAATCCCTCAAGGATCGCTTTTGAATATAAAAACCTTCAAATTTCCTGATTTTTTCCTGAAGCATTGCAAAGTCATTCCTAGATAATTGCGGAATGAATACTGAAGGTAACCGTGGGGAATAGGCATAGGCCTTATTATAAATATCAAGGAAATCCTGTTTTTTGATTTTTAATAATGCGCACAGTTCCAGCGTATCCAAAGGCTTCACTTCCCGCGGTATCACCATAACGTCATAAGACGGCTGATTGGCCACCAAGAGCGCGCCATGTCGGTCGTAGATATAACCACGTTTGGGATAATCAAAGACTTTGCGTATCGCATTGTCTTCGTATAAATTATAAACATCTGGCTTATAAATCTGCAAATAAAACAATCGAGCAATAAATATAACTCCAACGGATGTGATAATGGTAAAAAGTAATAGTTTTCTCATTTACGTTTGGGACTGAATAAAATTGTAATGATAATAGACAATAGTATAGTAAAAATACTTGAGAATAACGTTTTTTTCAATATTAAAATTATTTCAGAAATGTTAAAAACTTCCAATGAAAATAAAATCAAATGATGTATCACAATGATGATTGCAAAATATGCCGTGCGATTGCCGATTTCTGTTTGATTGAATT
>JBGTDZ010000360.1:0-8627 GCA_041748055.1 Aquaticitalea sp. | reverse complement strand
ATGGCAGCCGTTAAAAGGGTTCGTGCAGAACGTTACCACATCGAAGAAATATATACGCCATTTCCGGTACACGGATTGGACAAAGCAATGGGCTTGGCACCAACCCGTATTGCTATCACATCTTTTATGTACGGCCTTATTGGTTTAACTGTTTCCATTGTTATGATGAATTATATAATGATAGAAGATTGGCCCCAAGATATTGGTGGAAAACCAAGTTTCAGTTATATAGAAAACATGCCGGCGTTTGTACCGATCATGTTTGAGTTGACCGTATTTTTTGCAGCTCACTTGATGGTGATTACATTTTATTTAAGAAGTAGGATGTGGCCTTTCAAAAAAGCTGAGAATCCGGATGTTAGAACAACTGATGACCATTTTTTAATGGAAATATCCGCAGGACATAATGTTGAGGAGCAGTTTGATGTTTTGAGAGACACAGGAGCCGTTGAAATCACTTTAATTGATAAAGCACATTAGAAGAGTTATGAAAAGCTTATTTAAAATAACACTATTGATGATTGTACTTATATCGTTTGCTTCTTGCAAGAAAGATAGCAGGCCGAATTATCAATTTATGCCTAATATGTACGAGCCTGTGGGTTATGAAGCCTATAGCGAATCGGATGCTTTTTCAAATGGAGTGGAAGCGCAGTTACCAGTAGATGGTTCCATCGCAAGAGGTCATGAACTTTATGAGCTGAAAAACACGAATGAAGACTACGAACTTTCTAAAACAGCTGTAACAAGTCCATTGGATTCCACAATGGTAGATGAAGTGAGAGGTGGACAATTATACGGTATTTATTGTGCAATATGCCATGGAAACAAAGGTGATGGTCAAGGAAACTTGGTAACAAGGGAAAAGATTTTGGGCGTTCCTGCGTATAACGATCCAGGAAGAACAATTACTCCGGGAAGTATTTACCATGTTATTTATTATGGAAAGAATACCATGGGCTCTTATGCAAATCAATTGAACGAAGAAGAGCGTTGGCAAGTAGTCAATTTTGTCATGAAGTTAAAATCAGAATTAGGAGGAAGTCAGACGGTTAAAGATTCAATATAGATATGTACACAATTTCAAATAGATTAAAGATAGTTTCGATAATCCTGATGGTCTTGGGAGCTTTAGGGGTCGCTATTGGTTTTATGACATCTCATAAATCTTTGGACGAGGTAAAAACTATGTTGGCGGAAGAACATTCGGCGCTTGGAGGTCTACATGTGGTCCCAACCGAGGCACATGTTGTTGCAGGTGTCGATGACCGTTCTGATAACGCTCACGAGCCCATGGCACATGATGCCACAGCAGACATGGAAGCAATGGCGCATGATGCAGCAACAGATGTAGATTCTTTAGAGCAGGCTACTTTGACAGACGTCGATTCAATGGATGTCGCAGGTACTGAAATAGATACTATGGATTCAGATTCCACACATGTTGGAATGACACACGCCGAAGGAGAAACAGAATTGGATTCTCATGCAACCTCTAATGAGGCCCAAGCAATGACAGGCGAACATGCAGAGGCAAATCATGATGATGAACATGCCGAGCACGTGCAACATCAATTGGAGAACAGACCTTGGGCAGCACTTTATGTTGCAGCCTTCTTCTTTATGATGATTGCATTAGGTGTCTTGGCGTTTTATGCCATTCAGTTTGCTGCACAAGCAGGTTGGTCACCATTATTGTTTAGGGTCATGGAAGGCATCACAGCCTATCTTTTGCCTGGCGCCTTGATTGTTCTTGGAATTGCTGTTGCTTCGCATTATTTGGGACATAATAATCTTTTTGTTTGGATGGATGAGAATATGACTACACCAGGTCATAAAGATTATGATAAATTGGTTGCAGGCAAATCAGGATTCTTGAACATGACAGGTTTTATCATACGAGGTCTTATCTTCATCACAGGATGGTGTACTTATCGTTATTTCGCTAGAAAATTCTCAATCGCACAAGATAACGCAGCAGAAGGCGATATCCGAAACTTTAAAAAATCATTCCGTATCTCAGCGGCGTTTTTGGTATTTTACATCTATACCGAGTCCATGATGTCGTGGGATTGGATCATGAGTGTCGATCCACATTGGTTCAGTACCTTGTTTGGTTGGTATGTGTTTGCAAGTATGATTGTGAGTGCAGTGACAGTGATTGCCATGGTAACAATGTATTTAAAAAGTTTAGGTCTTTTGCCACAGGTCAATGACAGCCACATCCATGATTTGGCAAAATTCATGTTCGGATTCAGTATTTTCTGGACGTATCTGTGGTTCTCACAATTCATGTTGATATGGTATTCAAATATTCCTGAAGAGGTTACCTATTTTATTACTCGTATTGAAGATTATAGATTGCCATTCTTTGGAATGTTGATAACGAATTTTATCTTCCCAATTTTGATATTGATGAACAGTGATTATAAACGTATCAATTGGTTTGTCATTATGGCGGGAATTGTAATTTTGTTTGGCCATTATATCGACATTTTCAATATGATCATGCCAGCAACCGTAGGTGATAGATGGTTTATTGGAATCCCTGAAATAGGTTCTGTATTATTGTTTGGCGGATTGTTTTTGTTCATCGTGTTTACTGCCTTGACCAAAGCACCATTGGTGGCAAAACGAAATCCATTCATTCATGAAAGTGAAAATTTCCATTATTAATAACATTATATAAAGAAGAGAAACGACAATGACTGCTTTTTTAACGATTATAATAGTACTTTTTGTTGCGGTTGCAATATGGCAAATGGTCAAGATATTTGATTTGGCCCAAACCACTCCAGATATTTCGGATACTTCTGGCGTCGCAACAGACCAAGACAATAATATAAATGGATATTTGATGTTGGGTTTTTTGATCTTCATCTATGTTATAACCATTATTTGCTTCGTCAAATATGGAGATCTTCCTTTGGTGTCAAATGCCGCATCAGAACACGGTCCAGGATTGGACAATTTGATGCTCATCTCTATGGCCGTCATCTTTTTTGTTCAGACTGTTACCCAATTTATTTTGCATTGGTTCTCATTTAAATACAGAGGTGAAAAAGGTAAAAAAGCATTGTTCTATGCTGATAACAATACGTTGGAAGCCATTTGGACCATCATTCCGGTGATTGTTCTTGCTGGGTTGATTATCTACGGATTGTTCACATGGACGAGCATTATGAACATCAATGAGGACGATGATCCAATGATTGTGGAATTATATGCACAACAGTTTAATTGGACTGCCCGTTATTCCGGACAGGACAATGTTCTCGGTTTGGCGAATGTTCGATTGATAGATATCGATAAAGCCAACATAATGGGAATTGATGAGACCGATCCGAATGCACAAGATGATGTAGTGGCAAAAGAACTTCATTTACCAGTGGGTCGCCCGATTTTGTTTAAAATGCGTTCACAAGATGTCTTACATTCTGCTTATATGCCACATTTTAGAGCACAGATGAACTGTGTTCCTGGGATGATCACACAATTTGGATTCACGCCAACCATTACTACCAAAGAAATGCGTGAAAACCCAGATATGATTGACAAAGTACAACGTATCAATGAAATCAGAAGAGAGAAAAGTAAAGAGTTGGTAGCAAAAGGAGAATCTGGTCTGGAATCGTATGAATTTGATTACTTATTGTTATGTAATAAAATTTGTGGAAAATCCCACTACAATATGCAAATGAAAATTGTGGTAGAAACACAGGAAGAATATGATGCTTGGATGAAAGAGCAAAAAACTTTCAAAGCTTCCATGACCATAGATACCGAAGAGGCCATTCAACCAGAAGCCACAGAGGAAACTCAGCAAGAAATCGAATAAAATTCTTTAAAAAAAGTATATATAGATTATGTCAACACACGCAGTAGATACTCACGCACACGACGACGACCACGGACATCATCATAAAGAAACATTTGTAACAAAGTACATCTTTAGCCAAGATCACAAAATGATTGCGAAGCAGTACCTAATTACAGGTACCATCATGGGAATTATTGGGGTAATGATGTCAATGATGTTCCGTATGCAGATTGCATGGCCAGAAGAACCAAACGTTCTTTTTCAGGCACTGTTGGGCAAATGGGCACCAGATGGCGTTATGGATGCTGATATTTATTTGGCATTGGTTACCATCCATGGTACCATTATGGTATTCTTCGTTTTGACAGCAGGTTTGAGTGGTACTTTCAGTAATTTGTTGATTCCATTGCAGATTGGTGCACGGGATATGGCATCAGGCTTTCTGAATATGTTGTCTTTTTGGATTTTCTTCGTGTCTTGTGTGATTATGTGCATTTCATTGTTTCTTGAGGCTGGTCCTGCCGCGGCAGGATGGACTATTTATCCTCCGTTGAGTGCCTTACCAATGGCGCAAGGTGGCTCAGGGCTTGGTATGACCTTGTGGCTCGTATCTATGGCAATATTCATTGCACAATCCTTATTGGGTTCACTGAACTACATTGTAACAGTTATCAACTTGCGTACAAAAGGCATGTCTATGACACGTCTGCCATTGACCATTTGGGCATTTTTTATTACAGCAGTTATTGGGGTGGTTTCGTTCCCGGTTTTATTATCAGCAGCGTTATTACTGATAATGGATAGAAGTTTTGGTACTTCATTCTTCTTGTCAGATATTTTCATTCAAGGTGAAGTCTTGCATTATCAAGGTGGTTCTCCTGTATTATTTGAACATTTATTCTGGTTCTTGGGGCATCCGGAAGTATATATTGTTATCCTCCCCGCCATGGGATTGGTATCTGAAATCATGGCTACCAACTCTCGAAAACCGATTTTCGGATATCGGGCCATGGTCGCTTCCATATTGGCGATTGCATTCTTGTCCACCATAGTTTGGGGGCACCATATGTTTATCTCAGGGATGAATCCATTCCTTGGATCTGTATTTACATTTACAACCTTATTGATTGCCATTCCATCGGCCGTAAAGGCCTTCAACTGGATAACGACCTTGTGGAAAGGAAATCTACAGTTGAACCCCGCGATGCTATTTTCAATCGGCTTTGTATCCACCTTCATCACCGGAGGACTAACGGGAATCATTCTTGGTGACAGTGCTTTGGACATCAACGTGCACGATACATATTTCGTTATTGCCCACTTCCACTTGGTAATGGGTATCTCTGCACTTTATGGAATGTTTGCAGGAATCTATCATTGGTATCCAAAGATGTTCGGAAGGATGATGAACAAAAATCTCGGCTACATTCACTTTTGGGTTACCGCTGTTTGTGCCTACGGGGTATTCTTCCCAATGCACTTTATCGGTATGGCAGGCCTTCCGAGACGTTACTATACCAATACCAATTTTCCATTGTTCGATGATTTAGCGAATGTGAACGTCATCATTACGGTATTTGCCTTGATAGGTGGCGTATTTCAATTGGTGTACTTGTACAACTTCTTCGTAAGCATTTTCTATGGAAAAAAAGCGCCACAAAATCCTTGGAGATCCACGACTTTAGAATGGACAACACCAGTAAAACATATGCATGGCAACTGGCCAGGAGAAATTCCTCATGTGCACCGTTGGTCGTACGATTACAGCAAACCTGGACATGACGACGACTTTGTAATGCAAAATGTACCTTTAAAGGAAGGTGAAGAAGAGTTGCAGCATTAACAAATTCATTCAAATTCCGATAGGCTATCCCGAAGGAATTTTATAATATCAAAGCCTTTCAAATTACGAAAGGCTTTTTGCGTATATTTGTTTTGACCCATTATTACTGTCATTTTGATAAAATTAACTGTTTAATAATCCCGAAGTTTCGTGAATGCCTACGCAGGAATGTATATGAACGACAACCTAAACCCATCCAACGATAATTTTTCTCCCGAAGAACTCGACGTAGAAAGAAAGTTAAGACCCTTATCATTCGATGATTTTACGGGGCAAGATCAGGTATTGGAAAATCTTCAAATCTTTGTTCAAGCTGCCAATCAGCGAAATGAAGCTTTGGACCATACATTGTTTCATGGGCCTCCAGGTTTGGGAAAAACGACCTTGGCACATATCCTTGCCAGTGAATTGAATGTTGGTATCAAAGTAACTTCTGGACCTGTTTTGGACAAGCCTGGCGATCTTGCAGGATTGTTGACCAATCTCGACGAGCGTGATGTCTTGTTCATTGATGAAATCCATCGATTGAGCCCCATTGTGGAAGAGTATCTCTATTCAGCCATGGAAGATTTTAAAATCGATATCATGATTGAGTCTGGTCCAAATGCCAGAACTGTTCAAATCAATCTGAATCCGTTTACATTAATTGGTGCTACCACACGTTCAGGATTATTGACTTCTCCAATGCGTGCACGTTTTGGAATCCAAAGCAGACTTCAATATTATAATACGGAATTATTGACTACCATTACCCAACGTAGTGCCTCAATTCTTAATGTGCCCATCTCTATGGAGGCCGCGATAGAAATTGCAGGACGAAGTAGAGGTACACCTAGAATTGCGAATGCATTGTTAAGACGTGTTCGGGATTTTGCGCAAATAAAAGGCAATGGTAGTATTGATATTGCAATCGCTAAATTTGCTTTGCTCGCATTGAATGTCGATGCGCATGGTTTGGATGAAATGGATAATAAAATCTTGAGCACTATCATCGACAAATTTAAAGGTGGGCCCGTTGGGATTACAACGCTAGCAACCGCTGTAAGCGAAAGTGCAGAAACTATCGAAGAAGTGTATGAGCCTTTCTTGATTCAGCAAGGTTTCATCATGCGCACCCCTCGGGGTAGGGAAGTCACCGAATTGGCTTATAAACATTTGGGGAAAATTAAAGCTAACATACAAGGAGGATTGTTTTAATGCCCATCTGCAATGCGCCATAAAATGAACCAACAACAAGGAATACCAGAAGTTTCAACGTTTCGGTTTTTGAAAAATGCCTTCAATATCCTTAAGAATCCGCTTCCATTTCATCTTCAAAATTTTACTGAGAAAGGCGACACTTTTAAATTGAATATAGGATTTAAAAGTCATGTTATTTTTTCTCGTGATGCTGCACTTGCAGAATATGTTTTACAAAAAAACCAAAAGAATTATATCAAATCCAAGATTCAAACAAAGGATCTTGTAAAATATGTTGGCAAAGGATTATTGACTTCTGAAGGGGATTTATGGAAAAAGCAACGTCAACTCATACAACCTGCATTTCACAAAAAACAATTGGCGAATTTATTGGAAATAATCCAAGAAGCCATCCGTTCAGAATATCGGCAAATACAGGTCAACCAAACAGTCAATGTATTTCCATTGTTCAATGATTTGGCATTCCAAACTGTGGTGAAGTCATTATTCAGCAGTGCTGCAGATTCAAAAGATATTAAACGATTGCAACATATTACCGAAGCAGCCCAAAAAATGCTCGTACGAGAGCTGCGACAGCCCTATCTCGGTTGGTGGTTTAAGGCGAGTGGAACTTTAAAATCTCACATTGATCTGACCAAAGAAGCACGCCAAACTCTAAAAAATATAGTGAATGTCAGACGGCTATCCAATCAAAAAAGTGATGATTTGTTGGACATGCTCTTGGAAGCCAAATATGAGGATGGGAACTCTATGGGCGAAGCACAATTGATTGATGAAATTCTGATTTTGTTTACCGCCGGACATGAAACTACATCCAACGCCTTGACATTTACCTTGCAATTATTGGCAATGAATCCACAATGGCAAGATAAAATTTATGAAGAAATCCTATGCAATACAAACCATACAAATGATTTAATGAACTTTGTATTGGCTTGTAAAGTTACCCAACAAGTGATTGAGGAATCCTTGCGAATGTATCCACCGGCTTATTTTATTGATAGAGTGAATGTTGAAGCCGATTGTTTCAATGGAATGCTATTTGAAAAAGGTTCAAATATATTGCTATCAGTTTATGAAATACACCGTCATTCGAAATTATGGGAGCAACCAGAAGAATTTCATCCTGAAAGATTTGCCGAAGGCAGCCGGAAATTTTCATCTCAATATTTTCCTTTTGGAGCTGGGCCGCGAAAGTGTATTGGAAACAATTTTGCAACGTTCGAAATGATTTTGGCTGTTACTGAATTGATTCGGAACTACAAGGTGTATCCTGAATTTGATAAAATTGAAATCACCCCATTGATCACATTAAAACCAAGAAATGCCTTTTTACGATTTGAAAAAAGAAAATTGTGATTGAAAACAAATCTAAATATAGCCAAATAATAAAGGAGGAAGCCAAGCGTCTAGGGTTTATCTCCTGCGGCATAAGCAAGGCTCAATTTCTTGAAGAAGAAGCACCCCGGCTTGAAAAATGGTTGAGCAACAACATGCAGGGTGAAATGCGCTACATGGAAAACCATTTTGACAAGCGATTGGATCCAACAAAATTGGTCGAAGATTCAAAGTCTGTGATTTCGTTACTATTGAACTATTTCCCTTCGGAAGTACAAAACCAAAATAGCTTTAAAATCTCTAAATATGCTTACGGAGCTGATTATCATTTCGTCATCAAAGACAAACTCAAATCGCTTCTAAATTTTATTCAAGAAGAAATAGGCGAAGTTCATGGTCGTGCTTTTGTAGATTCGGCTCCAGTTT
>JBGTDZ010000359.1:0-13488 GCA_041748055.1 Aquaticitalea sp. | reverse complement strand
TTCCCAGCAAATGTTTGGTCGTAAGCTGCATCATCAATTGGCAAATTACTACCTCCAGGTCCCAATGGCGCTCCATTTAATCCATTATTAGAGTGTTGCCAAGTTACTTCACCAAAATAAGTGTTATTTAATATGAAATTCCACTTGTTCAGATTATAATCAAAGCCAAGTAACACTTTAGATTTTGGCCTTGAAGAAGTGATTCTAGATTGCTCTTTACGATTGAAAATTTCATATCCATTGGCAGCTAATAAAGGTGGCGTACCTATTTTTCCTTCAATTTTCGTTTCATTAAAATTTGCCGCCAAAGTAGCTCCTAAAACACCATTACCTAAATCGATATTGCTGTAATTGACCACCAGGTCAACTCCACTTGTATTCGTATTGACAGCATTTACAAAGAATTTTAAGCTCGTTATCGAATTATCAAGTAAAATTCGTTCAACAGGATTAGTGGTTTCATCATCTCCATCAAAACCAATTTCTCCCGTAAATAACACGCGATCGTCTACTTTTACGTTGTAAAAGTCGGCTGAAAATGATAAGTTGTTACCTACTTTATAAGTTATACCTGCTGAAATATTTTTAGAGGTTTCTGCGGTTAATTGTCGTACCCCCAAACCTTCTCTAATGATAGGGTCTACGTTATTGAAGGTGCCCTGATTTGAAATGGTTCCTCCAGAAACTAAAGTTTGTATGTTACTTAAATAGATTTGATGTAATGATGGTGCTCTAAAACCTGTACTATAAGAAGCCCTTATGGCACCTTTACCACCTCCTAATAAATATCTACCAGTCACCTTCCACGATGTGTTATCGCCAAAATCACTAAAATCTTCGTACCTAACAGCTCCTCCAATAAGTAATGCTTCTGTTAACTCCCATTCTAAATCGCCATAGACACCATAATTATCTCTATCTGCAATTACCGCATTACTTGGTTGTAACCCAGGAAACGACTGTGCTCCTCCCGCACCAGTAGGATTAAAATAAGAAGCTGGCTCACCTGCTATTGCTGTAAAACGTTCTCCTTTTATTTCTGCACCAAATGCAACACCCACTTTTCCAAAGTTCTTTGAAAAATCCAAATTGGCCAACGTATTGCTAAATGTATATCCACCAACGTCAAATGAAGTCGGACTATTTGCTCCTAAATCAATATTTAATGTATTATTATTTTCATAATCTACAGCACTTCTGCCATAAGTACCACTTAAATCTACATTAAAGCCGAGCATTTCCCATTTCGTACCAACTGTCATATTATTATCTCTAATATCAGTTTCAAACGTTGGTTGAAATCCTTGATATTCTGTTCCTTCCTCATGTAATAAATTAAATGGGTCTGGAACAAAATAAGGAGTTCTGTATAATGCGAAACTTTTCCCTTGTCTATAGGTTAACCCACCAAAAGCATAAAATTCACCATTGTTTGAATCAAAAGGAACACCGGCGTTAAAAAATATATCTGCTTTTTTTAATTCAGGTTGACCAACAGTCATACCTAAATCTGGATTATTAGTCACATATGATCCAAACGTGGGATCATCTGGTTCAATACCGAACAATACATCCCTTCCAGGGGTTCCCGCCCTATCGGTTTCTTCTTGTTCGTAATACCCTACCGTAAAGTTTAAATAGCCTCCTTTATCCCCGAGATTGATGGATGTGTTTAAATCAGCTCCAAAATTAAATCCATCTCCTTCTGTGGTTACTCCAGATTTTACATTTACCGTAGTATATTCAACACCTTTCTTTAAAACCATATTAATTACACCTGCAATGGCATCAGAACCATATTGTGCAGACGCACCATCTCTCAATACTTCAATTCGTTCGATAGCCGCCACGGGAATACTCTTTAAATCAACACCAACTTCTCCCTTACCTGGAGTGTCATTGATATAAACTAAAGCACTTTGATTTTTTCGTTTTCCGTTAACTAGAACCAATGTTCTACTGGGTCCTAAACCTCTTAAATCTGCAGGATCAAAATGCGCTGTAGCATCAGATATCGTTTGATTCGTAGAGTTGAATGATGGAACTTTATAGGTAAGCATCTTGTCTACTGTTGGCTGTCCTGTATTAGTTAATTCTGATGCGCTAATATTATCAATTGGAACTGGAGAATCCAAAATTGTTCTTGGTTTCGATCTGTTACCAACCAGGATAATCTCATCTAATCCAACACCTGATTGCATAGTGACAGAGATACTCGTACTATTAACTGTTATCCTTTGAGTTTCATAACCAACATAAGATAAGACTAACACATCTCCGGTACTGGCTTTAATAGAAAATTTACCCTCAAAATCTGTAATAGTTCCTGTCGAAGTTCCTTCAATTATTACCGAGACTCCTGGCAGTGGCTGTGAGGTATCATCCATCACGGTCCCTGTCACTTCTTGTGATACAGCGAAATTTGACCCACCAATAAGCAGTATCAAAAACATTAAATAGTTTTTTAACATAGTTTAGTTATTTGTGATTAGTGTAGTAAAAAAATGAAATAATATCTTAAAAAGCTAATTTTTTAATAAAAATGTTAATGCAATTATAACATGCATTGATAGTTAATTTTTGAACTAAATCAAACATGGACAAAATATTAATTCTAAATTTGCATCCTTAAACACTTAAGGCTTTGAGTAAGTGTAAAAATATCGATTATGTATAGAAGTCACAATTGTGGTGAATTACGAGCATCACACGTCAATACAGAAATAACACTTTCCGGTTGGGTTCAAAAATCCCGCGATAAAGGATTTATCATTTGGGTCGATTTGCGAGATCGTTATGGGATTACGCAACTCGTCTTTGATAATGAGCGTACGCCAAAAGCGATGATGGAAGAAGCCCAAAAAATGGGTCGTGAGTTTGTGGTTCAAGTGAAAGGAACTGTGATTGAACGCGCTTCTAAAAATCCAAATCTTCCAACGGGCGACATTGAAATTTTGGTTTCAGAATTGGCTATTTTGAATTCAGCACTCCTACCGCCTTTTACGATAGAAGATGAAACAGATGGTGGTGAAGAATTGCGAATGAAATATCGCTATCTCGACATTCGTCGTAACCCTGTAAAAAACAATTTGATATTTAGAGCAAAAGTTACTCAAGAAGTGCGTAATTATTTGTCAAAAGAAGGATTTATAGAAGTTGAAACACCTTATTTAATAAAATCGACGCCTGAAGGTGCACGTGATTTCGTCGTGCCTTCCCGTATGAACGCAGGTCAATTTTATGCTTTGCCACAATCACCGCAAACGTTTAAGCAATTATTGATGGTGGGTGGTATGGATAAATATTTCCAAATTGTGAGGTGTTTTAGAGACGAAGATTTACGTGCAGATAGACAACCAGAATTCACACAAATAGATTGCGAAATGGCATTTGTGGAGCAAGAAGATATTTTGAATGCCTTTGAAGGTTTGACACGACATTTATTGAAAGAAGTAAATGGTATTGCTGTGAAAGAATTTCCAAGAATGTTGTACGATGATGCGATGCGTATGTACGGAAATGATAAACCTGACATTAGATTCGGAATGCAATTTAGCCCCCTAACCCCCAAAGGGAGTACATTCGGTTTCGGAGTTTTTGATGATGCAGAATTAGTGGTTGGAATCACCGCCGAAGGTTGTGCCGAATACACTCGAAAACAAATTGATGAATTGATTGATTGGGTCAAACGTCCACAAATTGGTGCGACAGGTCTGGTTTGGATAAAATTCAATGCTGACGGAACACTTTCTTCATCTGTGAATAAATTTTTTGATGAAGCGTATTTGAATCACTTTGCCCAACAAATGAATGCCAAAGCAGGCGATTTGATGTTGATCATGGCAGGACAAACTGAGAAGGTGCAACCACAGTTAAGTGCCTTACGTATGGAATTGGCAACACGCCTTGGATTGCGAAATCCTAAAGAATTTGCGCCACTTTGGGTCATGGATTTTCCACTTTTAGAATGGGATGAAGACACAAAGCGCTATCATGCAATGCACCATCCATTTACTTCTCCAAAACCTGGACAATTGGAATTATTGAAAACCAACCCTGGCGAAGTAAAAGCCAACGCTTATGATTTGGTCCTTAATGGAAACGAAATCGGAGGCGGTTCCATTCGTATCCACGATAAAAAAACACAAGCCTTGATGTTTGACTATTTAGGATTTACCCCTGAAGAAGCAAAATCACAATTCGGATTTTTGATGGACGCTTTCCAATATGGCGCACCTCCTCATGGCGGATTGGCATTCGGATTGGATAGACTGGTCGCTATTCTAGGTGGTCAAGAAACGATTCGCGATTTTATTGCTTTCCCAAAAAACAACTCAGGCCGTGATGTAATGATTGATGCTCCTGCGCCTATTGACGATAAACAACTTGAAGAATTAAGTTTAAAGTTAAACTTAAAAGCATAAAACAAAAAATCCTGCATCTCGCAGGATTTTTTAGTAGTTTTAAAATATGGCATTACGACCAATAATTAAACAATTTCATGTGTGGAGATATAAAAATATCTCTCTAAAGAACTTTATCTATCTTCTGAGTATTGTAGTGGGGCTATTGGCCGGGTTAGCTGCAGTGGTCCTTAAAAACATAACTTACGCCATTGAAAGTATCTTAGAGGGGGGCATAATAGTCTCCCAAAATCAACTTTATTTTATTCTCCCAGTTTTAGGATTACTTTTCGTTTATCTCATCAACAAATATATTTTTAAGAAAAAAATTGAAATTGGGACACCTTCCTATATAAAAAGAGCGATTCCTTCAGTGTTATACTCTATTTTAAGGCAAAAAGGATTTATTCATTATAAATATATTTATTACCCATTGATAGCGGCACCTTTAACAGTTGGTTTTGGGGGTTCTGTTGGACTGTTGGGTCCGACAATAACATCAGGTTCGGCAATCAGTTCAAACTTGAGTCGCTTATTGCATATAGATCGCAGGACGAGAACCTTATTGATTGCTTGCGCCTCTGCCGGCGCGATGGCGTCCATGTTCAAATCGCCCATTGCCGCTATTGTATTTGCTGTGGAGGTTTTCAGTTTGGATCTGACATTTGCATCGCTTTTACCTTTACTAATCGCTTCAATTTCGTCGGTATTGACTTCTTATTTTTTTCTTGGGGACGATTTACTATTCAATTTTAATGTCACTGATAAATTCACAATCAACGACACCATATTTTATATCATACTTGGCTTGGGAACGGGAATAGCATCACTCTACTTCACCAAAATCTATTTTGCCATTTATAAGTTTTTTGAACTATTCAAAACGCGGTTCCTTAAACTCGTAGTTGGTGGTTTGGCCATTGGATTCATGCTATATCTTATTCCGCCACTTTATGGTGAGGGTTTAAGTTTCACCAAAGATTTGTTCAGTGGTAATTATTTGCATGCATTGGGTTCAAATCCTTTTGATAATTATCTTGACAATATCTGGGTGGTCATCGCATTGTTAATTGGTTTTACGGTCTTCAAAGTCATCGCTATGACTACTACATTTGCAGCAGGCGGTGTCGGAGGAATTGTCGTGCCAACAATGGTAATGGGCAGTGCACTGGGAAATGTAATCGCCAAAATAATCAATAATCTAGGACTGGGGTTTATGGTATCAGAAGCGAACTTCACACTTGTAGGAATGGCTGGATTGATAGCGGGAGTTATTCATGCGCCTCTGACGGCGATATTTTTAATTGCTGAAATAACGGGAGGATATATTTTGTTTCTTCCTTTAATGATTACTGTAGCCATCTCTTATATGATTACAAAAAATTATATGCCCCACACCATTTACACCAAAGAACTTGCCGAACGTGGTGATTTATTGACCCATGACAAAGATCAGAATGTGTTGACTTTTATGACGCTCGATAGTGTTGTGGAAAGGGATTTCATTAAACTTAAGCCAGAGATGACGATGGGTGAAATGCTTCACAATGGTGTTGCAAAATCTCAAAGAAACCTGTTTCCTGTAACCAATTCAGATGATGAATTTCTGGGTATTATTTTATTGGATGATATAAGGGAATTTATGTTTGACCAAACTTTATATGAATCTACAACTGTTGAATTGTATATGCATAATCCACCAGACATGATTAATTTCGGAACTGATTCCATGCAAGTGGTCATGGACAAATTCCAGCGTTCAAGCGCATGGAACCTTCCAGTAATCAAAGATGGAAAATATTACGGATTTGTCTCAAAATCAAAATTGTTAACCGCCTACAGGCGTCACTTAATTAGCTTTACCAAATAATCATGAAATATATAATAGGAATTTTGACACTATTGGTCTTCGGAAGTATTGCTATCGGATTTATTTGGGAGTCCGAATATTCCGAAAAACTAATTGGATTTGGAGTTTTGGGCCTTTTCTTTGTGGTCTTTCCGTTATTCTCTTATCATAGATGGAAGGACAAAAAAGTTGAAGATTATATGTTAACTAAGGAAAACTTGAAAAAAATGCGAGAGCGGGAAGGTGATAAACGCCGTTAATTTAAGTTTCTTCTCTCTATAAAAAAACGCTTTAGTAATTCAGCAGATTCTTCTGCCAGAATTCCTCCCTTTACAATCGTTTTCGGGTGTAATCTAGTTTTTAATTTAGTGAAACCGCGCTCTTCATCGGTTGCTCCATAGACGATTTTAGAAATTTGGCTCCAATACAATGCGCCAGCACACATTTGGCATGGCTCCAAAGTGACATACAAAATACAATTATGAAGGTACTTACCTCCTAAAAAATTTGACGCTGAAGTTATAGCCTGCATTTCCGCATGAGCGGTTACGTCAACCAATAATTCCGTTAAGTTGTGTGTTCTTGCAATAAGCCTATTATCGACTACAATGACAGCGCCTACAGGAATTTCACCTTTATCATAAGCAACTTCAGCCTCCTGCAAAGCTTTTTTCATAAAATAGATATCATCGAAAGGTTCTATCATTATAATATTGAAAAGTTGAAAATCAAAAATACAATTTCATGTGGTACATTTGTAGACAATGAATAAATTTTTAAATTATATTGATATTCCTGCTGATTTGCGAAAATTAGATCAAAAAGACTTACCGCAACTCGCTAAGGAATTACGTGAGTTTATCATCCATATAGTGTCAACTAAAGAAGGTCATCTTGGGGCCAGTCTTGGCGTTGTGGAATTGACCATTGCATTACACTATGTTTTTAACACTCCCGATGATTTATTGGTGTGGGATGTAGGCCATCAAGCTTATGGACATAAAATATTGACAGGCAGAAAGGACAGTTTCCATACCAACAGACAATTGGGAGGCATCAGTGGTTTTCCAAAACGAAGTGAAAGTAAATATGATGCTTTTGGAGTGGGACATTCCTCAACTTCAATATCTGCAGCTTTGGGGATGGCAATAGCCTCCAATTTAAAAGGTGAAAACAGAAATCATGTTGCCATTATTGGCGATGCCTCCATCGCTAGTGGAATGGCATTTGAAGGCTTGAATCATGCTGGGGTTACTGATGCGAATCTTTTGGTTATTCTAAATGATAACGCTATAGGAATTGACCCAAGCGTTGGGGCATTGAAACAATATTTAACCAATGTTAAACAAGGAAATGAGAAACAGGACAATATTTTTGAAGCCTTAAATTTTGATTATTCAGGTCCCATTGATGGGCATGATATACATAAAATCATTTCAGAATTAAAAAGATTAAAAACAGTCAAAGGCCCTAAATTTCTTCATGTAATAACCACCAAAGGAAAAGGTCTTAAACAGGCCGAAGAAAATCAAGTAAAGTATCACGCCCCCGGAAAATTCAATGCCCAAACTGGGGAATTGATACCAACCATAAAAACGGAGGAAACACCAAAATTTCAAGATGTTTTTGGATATACCATAGTGGAGTTGGCCAAGCGGAACAAAAAAATTATAGGTATAACCCCAGCGATGGCTACAGGAAGTTCCTTAAAATTCATGATGGACGAAATGCCAGATCGAGCTTTTGATGTAGGTATTGCCGAACAGCATGCGGTTACTCTGGCTGCAGGATTGGCAACACAGGGAATGGTAGTCTTTTGTAATATTTATTCCACTTTTCTACAAAGAGCATATGACCAAGTAATCCATGATGTAGCATTACAGAATTTACCGGTTATTTTTTGTTTGGATAGAGCAGGATTGGTTGGAGAAGATGGTGCAACACATCATGGTATTTTCGATTTGGCCTATCTGCGATGCATTCCTAACCTCATCATTTTTTCTCCGCGTAATGAGATAGAATTACGAAACATGATGTACACTGCACAATTAGGGCTGGAGCAGCCAATTGCAATTCGTTACCCACGAGGAAAAGGAATCACATTAAATTGGAAACAATCCTTTAATCCTATAGAAATTGGAAAAGGAGTACAACTTAAAGATGGAGCGTTTTTAGCTATTTTGAGTATTGGATTCATTGCAGAAAATGTATCCAACGCCATAAAAAATGTGGAAATGCCTGAATTGGTCGGCCATTATGATATGCGTTATGTCAAACCATTGGATGAACCTCTACTTCATCAAATTTTCAGTAATTATAGATATATCCTTACAGTGGAAGATGGGACTGTTAAAGGAGGATTTGGTAGTGCCATATTGGAATTTGCGTCAGAACATGATTACTCAATTCCCATAAAACTTTTGGGAATGAAAGACGAATTTATTGAACACGGAAATATAGATGAGTTACAAAAATTGATGCAATTAGACGTTCAAGGATTAATAAAAATTATTGAAACAATAATTACTCCTCATCGTTGATTACCATATTTGGTTGCTCATTGGCACCATAAACTTGTACATTATTTTGCGTTGGATTTTTACTTTTAGAGATGTCATCAATCACCAATAAAAAAGCCAATGTTACAAAGAAGATAACAATGGCGCCAAGTAGATTTTTTTTCATCATAAGTGGGTTAGAAAGTTGATTCGGACTCAAATATAATAAAAAATCGTTAAAGTGCAAATATTCACGATAAAATGTTTAAAATAAAAAGGAAGCTTATTAGGCTTCCTTTTTATTCAAATAATTATTACTTTATTATAATACGTTTAGTTTCAATAACATCCCTACTGCTGATTTTTATTAAATAGAGTCCCGGACTCATCTTTAAGGACACATTGTGAGGTGAAGGTGACAGATCAAACGAATTATTAAAAACTTGTTGTCCTCCCATATTGAAAATTTCCATTTTTGAGGCACCAAAATTATTTCTAGAAGTTATCTTAAAATTGCCATTGGATACGGTAGGATATACAGAAATATTACTGGCTATGAGCTCATTTTCCGAAACACTCAGTGGAACCGCTGTGAACTGACCTGTAAACAATCCCCTTCCGTAAGTAGAAGCTAAAATTGTATTATCTGAGAGACGCACATCCAAATCTAGAACAGGTACATCGCTCATTCCGTTATAAGTTTGTATCCAAACAGGATTTGTAATCGTAAAATCGGGTGTTGCCCAAGTTCCAAGATCCGTTCCTATTATCAATTCGTTTGGAAGCAAAGGGTTTTGTAAAATACACTTCACTGGCAAATCAGGTAAATTACCTTCCAAGCTTCTCCACGCTGTTCCGCCATTGCTTGTATACCAAATACTCTGAACGCCATAATTATGCATCGTTACAAATATCTCTTGTTCACTCTGTCCAAATTCAATGTCAGAAATACTTCCTACAAAGCCGGAACCGGAAATATTTGACCAAATCGGACTGAAATTGGCAAAATTTGCTTGTAAAAGCCTCCCATTTCTTAATCCAACAAAAAGTTTTGTTGCACCGGTGGTAAACGGAGATACCTTGAAAGCGCTGGGTGAGGAATTTAAAAGGGCATTTGTAAGAAAAGAACTAACAACATTTGCTTCTCCATCAGTGAAGTTAGAAATCCTTTCAATCCTTCGTGTTCCACCAGAAGATGCATTGGTATACAAAACATTCAAATTTTTATCCAATGCGGCTTCGTTGATAAAGCTTCCTCCCTCTCCACTACTTATAGGATAGCCACTTCCAAAACTTGGATACGCGATATAATAATGATTATTCCCAGGGTAAGTGGTGATGGCATACTGAGGGCCGATGTCGTCAATTTCAGTAAATCCACCATCTCCTCCGAGTGGGTCAATAAAAGGATTGACTCCAGGCGTACCATTCAACAGTACTTGGGTTCCATTATCTTGTGTACCACCAGCAAGATCATCTCCATTACTGGCGCCTAAACCATTGATGGTACCATAATAAAATTGCGTAGTAATATAGTCCTTACCACGAGCTTGGATTGCATTGGGATTTCCGGATGCCCCAATAATATTGCTTGCATAATAAACTCCCCCGTCGTTACCAACTGCAGCTTGGACCCCATCAGTTCCGGGCCTAAAAACAATAGCGTGTTGATCGGCATGGACCAATGGCACGTTCAAAGTATTCAGTCCAGGATTATTTGACCATTTGGAAAGCTGTGTCCAAGTTATACCATTATTGTTGGAAACAAACAAATCGATTCCTCCAATATATATATTATTAAATGGGTCTGCTTCAATGACCAAATCGTAAAACGCCTGTCCCCTGGTGAAATCTGTTGGTGGAATATCATTGTCGGCATCATCTGGCTCATTCATCTCAGTTATTGTTGTAAATGCGTTGCTTGTAGTATAAAGGTTTGCAGCACCATTGACTTCTGCAGCAATCCAAAATCTATTCACATCTATGCTTGATACTTCCAATTCGGTTCTATCGGCATTTGCAATAGTATTCACCAAGTTAAAGCTGGTACCATCCGTAGACATATAAATATCACCTCCTGCATCACCATTGACAGAACCTGTTGTTGTAAACCATATGTTATTGTTGATGTCTATTTCTATATCGTTTGGATTCTTATAAAGGCCATTAGCATGTTGAATCCCATATCGGTTCCAAGTAGAACCGTTATTAAGGGATTGATAAACCCCTACTTGATTGACCCCATTAAAATTACTTGGGCTGGAAGCAGCAGCGTAAAAGGCGCTTCCGACCGCAATATATAATTCTGTAGTGCCCGCAACATTTCTTGCCACAATATCGTTGATGTAAAAAATGCCATTGACATATCCATTTGAGGGATCAAAGCTTTCATAACCCCCAAAAATGTTCTGCCATGTAACACCAGCATCAGTGGATTTCCAGACACCTCTACCTACTGCATCTCCCGATACATAAGATTCACCAGATCCAATATAAAATGTGCTGGAATTATTCGGGTCAGAAATAATAGTGGTCACAGCAATGTTTGCCTGCATGCCCGTTACTAATGTCCAAGAAGATTCTGCATTAGTGATATCCTCATTAACCCACAATCCACCTGAAACACCTCCTGCATAGACCCGTGTATAATCGTCGGCTGGATTTGCATTGCCTACGTCATTGGGGTCAAACATGATGCCCCTTGTACGTCCACCTTGGTTATTTGGGCCTCTATTGATCCATGGGTTTGAAGCCTCGCCTCCAGAACCCCTTGAAAATGCTCTTTGGCTCAATAATTCTGCTTGCAAGGCATCTAAACGTTCTGGCATTGGTCTGCCTGTATTGGGGTCCATTGTCAGTTCCCATAACTGCTCATAATAGGCATTCGGGGGAATTCCCATCGCTTTACGCTCTTTTTTCGATAAATGCTGGGTTACTTTAAAGGGACTGTTGTCCAAAAATGTTTGATGCTTTTCTCTTAATTTTTCAACATCACTATTTTCAGTTGACTTAACATAAATAATACTAAGGGTAATAAATGCCAAAACACTTGATGTAATAAGTAATTTCTTTTTCATGCTTAAATTTTATAAATGATTTCCTTTTAATTTTTGGTGAGTAAGTATTGCATTGCTATCGGACAATTTGGATATATAATTGCAAATAGACAATATGTTATGGTAAAGTGTATGTTCACTTAGGTCTAATGTGTGGGGTAAAACTTTCAGGATTAAAAAATTATAATTAGATAAATTTCCACTATGGTAATTCAAAATTGTGGTGGTAAAGATATTTAAAAGTTCATTAATTACCTCATAGCCCGCAATTTCTTTGTCTATAACGTCTTTGGAATTATAAATATTTTGTACGCTGATTTTTAAAATATCCTTGATCTGTGCCTTGTATTTACTTACATCCAATAAAGCCTTGTCAAATTCGCCATTCAAGATCATATCTTCATTCTGCATGAATATCTCAACCGCTTCGTTAATCAAAGTGTTGATGGCCAATGCTCTTAAGTAACTAATTCGATCTGAGGTATTGGTCAGGGAGTTGTAATTGGTTTTGTTGATGGTTTCCTTTACTAAATTGATAAGATATTCCAAAGCAAATTCTTCTTGTACCAATCCGAGATTGATGCCGTCTTCAAAATCAATGATGGTGTAACAAATATCATCTGCAGCTTCCACCAAAAATGCCAAAGGGTGACGACAATAGCTTATATCGTTTCCATTCCTGGTTTGCTTCAATCCCAATTCGGTTGCAACTTCAACAAAAGTCTGCCTTTCGCTTTGAAAAAAGCCATATTTTTTGTCTGCTATATCACTGGTCGGTTTTTTTGGTAACGATTCCTTAGGGTATTTCATAAATGCGCCCAAGGTTGCATAACATAAACGCAGTCCTCCTTCTCGCCCTTTCCTACTTTCGGTCAAAATCTTGAAGCCATTGGCATTGCCTTCAAAATCGCAGAAATCTTGATATTCCTTTTCGGTAAAATGTTCCTTAAAAGCTTTTCCCTTTCCATTTATGAAGAACTCCCCAATGGCTTTCTCCCCTGAATGCCCAAATGGAGGATTTCCAATATCATGGGCCAATGCCGCCGCCGCAACGATAGCGCCAAAATCATTGATTTGATACCCGTGGATACTGTGCAGATGTGGATACTTGGTAAGCAATTGTTGTCCAACTTTCCGTCCCAAAGACCGACCGACTACGCTGACTTCCAAACTATGTGTTAAGCGCGTATGTACAAAATCTGTTTTTGATAAAGGAATAACCTGGGTTTTATCTTGAAGACTCCTGAACTCAGAAGAAAATATAATCCTGTCATAATCCACCTCAAAACCAAGTCGCGTTTCATCTTGTTCCTTCCTTAGGCGCTTGTTGGTATCCCCAAAGCGTTTAAGCGAAAGTAATTGTTCCCAATTCATAGCATAATTAATTGATCTGCAAGATACCTTTTTTCAATGTTAACTAAACATTTCCATTTTAGAATTTATTTCCTAATTGGTTAACGTTTAGATAACTTTTTTATGAAATAGGTTTAACCTTGAGTTAACCTCGACTTTACACTATAGTGGTTTCTTTGCGCTAATATTTAATCGAAAAACCATTTTAAAAATTAATACCATGAAAAAATTATTACTGACATTATTAGTAACTACTTCTTTAGTGTTCACAAGTTGCTTTAAAGATGATGACACACCTATTATTATTGAAGAAGTAACAATCATTAATG
>JBGTDZ010000358.1:0-2699 GCA_041748055.1 Aquaticitalea sp. | reverse complement strand
CAATCAAAAGTACGAACATCAGGCTACCGGCATACATATACCAACTGAACAGGTTTTTAAAAATGTCATATTTGTTGTATGCGATTTCCGTTTCAATCTTTTTATCGGTCAACATCACTTCACGACCATATTTTTGCTGTGTCTTTTTTATTCCGGATAAAATTTCTTCAGCTTTTGAAAAATCTCCCGTTTGTTTGGCACTATTTAGTGTCAATAAATAAGCACTGAATCCGTTAATAATAAAATTGCATAATAAGGAATCCTTAATTTTTTCCCGGTAGCCCTCTTCCCGGAATTCCATTGGGGAAATCCATTTGTTGTTATCATCATTGGGAACAGGAAAAATCTTTATGGCTCTGCCTTCCAATGCATTATACAGTAAAGTGACACGTTGGTCCGCTTCCTTGAATTCCTTTTGAGATCCATTGGGTACTTGCGCCTTATAGGCTTCATCTATATACGGCAACAATTTATAATCCCCGTTTTCTGCGAAAAAATCAACCAAGGTGACATATTTTTGATCCTTTGGAACACCGATAATGCTTCGTATGGTGTCTGCTTTTTTAGGCTTCAGATAAATGATGGGCACGTTGTACCACAATAATGGACTTTCATTAATGGATAAAAATATCTGATTGGCATCAAAATCTTCATAACTGTCGTGCTTGCTCAACTTTCGCAACATTTCGGAGGCATAAGTATCCATTGGCATCATACGACCGCTAAAATCCTGCACTACCATTTGACCGAATTTATCGGCATGTTCCTTTGGGGTAATGTTTGCTTTTAATACCGAATCTATCTGCGCTTTAGTCGGCCTTGCCAAATCATGGCCATCTTCCGAATGGGTTTGTGAGAATCCAAAGGAAGTGATACATAACAATAGAATCGTGACCAGTTTTTGTTTGTTGCGCTTCACTTTTGCCAACATCCGTTTGAGGTCCGCAAAACGTGTATGTTTGTCAAACAAGATTGCTAACAAGGCAAAATAGAGCACGAAATAACCAATATAGGTAATCCAAGTGCCCCAAAAGTCGTGGTTGACGGATAACACGGTACCTTTTTCATCGGGGTCGAAACTTGCCTGAAAAAAGCGATAGCCACCTTGGTCTAGGATGTTGTTCATGTAGATATGATAATCATAATCACCCTTATTTTTATCTATAACGGTCACTTTACTTTCATAGGACGAATAGCTTTTTTCTGTGCCAGGGTATTTCTGCGCGATAAAATCATTTAACTTGATTTCAAAAGGCAATTCGAGGATTTTAGAACCATATTTCATAGCGATGTCCAAGTTGCCTATTTTCACTTGTTCGAAATCGTTGTTGATGCCTTTGCCTCCCAATAGTTTCACCCTCTCAGTCTGTCCATTGACGGTAACTTTCAAAACAATGCCGTCTTCATCAGATTTTAGAATTTCTGGTTTTTTTACGATGTCAAATTTACCTTTGACGACAGGTTTTGGGAACACCATTGCCATCGTACCTATGATGTAACGAGAACGCAACATCAAAGGCTGCAGACTGTCTTTTACCAAAAGTCCCTGTGTTCCTGTAGCCATGGTCATATATTCCCCTTCGTAAGGCGACTCAATCGTCAAACCTTCAGGTGTGTTGGCGATATTGATGGCTCCATCCACAGGATTATCCAAAGAAATCAAAACATTATGAATGCTCTGCACCTCTCCTGCTTTAAGGAAATGGTTATGTGATTGGCCTTCGCCAGCCTCTACGATTTTAAGATATTCTTCACCTTTTTCATCGGGAATAATATCTTTTTCTGCAGCTTCTATGAATTTTTCGAGCTCTATAGTAATGGGCATAGTGCCGTATTCTGTGTGAATATCAAAATCATTATCCAGACGTGAAGAAAAATCCACCTCCTTTTCAATGACTTTTCTTTGGGCGACACCATCAACGACATAATCACCATCGATATATGCGGTAACATAAGTTTTCTGTGAAAGAAATTGATTTTCTGTTGCCCCTTCCCTGATGGCCATCATTCCTTCAAATCCGAAATATCGTGTCACAAAGGCTCCGACGATGATTAAAATAAATGCCAAATGCAAAAGTAAAGTTGCCCATTTTTCCTTTCTCAACAAACGGTACCTGAACATATTGCCAATAAAATTGATGACAAAAAACACCATGATGGCTTCGAACCACCAGGCATTGTAAATCAATGTTCTGGTGTAAGGTGTTGGGGAGGTATCCATATTTCTGTCGAGAATGGTCCCTGCGGCCATCGCTATGGCAAAAACAACAAACAAAATGGCGGTTAAACGGGTTGAGAATAGAATGTTAGCAAGCTTTTTTTGCATGATACAATGGCTATTTTTTGAAGCTGGAATTTCAGCAGTGCAAATTTAAGGCTTTTAGTTGATTTGGTTTCGGAAATAGGATGTTAAAATTACTGACAAAATTGAAGTTGAATTTGAATTTGAATTTGCTCGAGAAAGGCGCAAAGATTTACTTTGACAACAAGCAATGGAATTTGAATTTTGAACTTTAAATTTTCAACTTCTAACTATTGTTGTCTTGCCTGAAAGATGTTCACATCCCTAAATGTTCCCATTTCCGGACACGTCGTTAGCATTTTCTACCACTTCCCCTTCAAATTACTCATCCGGGGTTTGATACCAGAGGTTTTACCACCATGCGGAAGGCAGTTCTATGATAGTTTTATTGTTTTCC
>JBGTDZ010000357.1:0-1692 GCA_041748055.1 Aquaticitalea sp. | reverse complement strand
GAGGAGCTTATAATAAAATGTCTTCCTTAAAGGCATCTCAAATTGAAAATGGCATTATCTGTGCCAGTGCGGGCAACCATGCGCAAGGTGTGGCATTGTCTTGTAAATTATTAAAAATTAAAGGCACTATTTTTATGCCTTTCACAACACCAAATCAAAAAATCGAACAGGTCAAAATGTTTGGTGAAGATTATATTGACGTGGTCTTGGTTGGCGATTCTTTTGATGATGCCTATCATTCAGCAATCCTTGAAGCAGAGCGGTTGAGCAAAACATTTATCCATCCATTTAATGATGAAAAAGTCATTGAAGGTCAGGCCACGATTGGTTTGGAAATTTTGGACCAAGCGCAACATCCAGTTCATTATGTGTTTGTCCCTGTTGGAGGTGGCGGTTTGTCCGCTGGATTGTCGTCTGTTTTTAAGGAATTGTCGCCGAGCACAAAAATCATCGGCGTTGAACCAAAAGGTGCCCCTTCTATGTCAACGTCAATTAAAAACAAAAGAAATACAGAACTGCATCATATAGAGAATTTTGTAGATGGTGCCGCAGTTAAAAGGGTTGGGGATTTGACTTTTTCGATTTGCAATCAACATCTGCACGATATGATTACTGTGGATGAAGGTAAAATTTGTCAAACCATTTTGGATTTATATAACAAGGAAGCCATTGTAGTTGAACCTGCAGGCGCCATGAGTATTGCTGCATTGGATCAATATGCTGTTGAAATCAAAGGTAAAAATGTGATTTGCATAGTGAGTGGAAGCAATAACGATATCACCCGGACTGCCGAAATAAAGGAACGCGCACTTTTATATGCCAATTTAAAACATTATTTCATCATAAAGTTTCCGCAACGTGCAGGTGCGCTTCGTGAGTTTGTGGTGGATATTTTGGGTTCAACGGACGATATCACACATTTTGAATACACCAAAAAAACAAACCGTGAAAACGGCGCAGCCGTGGTTGGATTGGAGCTCAAATCGGCCGATGATTTACAACCTTTGATAACCAAAATGAAATTGCATAATTTCTATGGTGATTATCTCAATGATAAGCCCGATTTATTTCAGTTTTTGATATGAGTATAACAATTACTTAACAACTTTCTATTTTTAACTTCATAATTTTAGAATTTAAAATGATAAAAAAAGCATTATGACGACAACCTTTCAAGATATTCCAGCTGAATTTCAAATAAAAGAATTAGTACGCCAAGAATCTTATCTGGTTTCGGGAGAATTGAAACATTGGGAAGGCGATGTCACCGAGGTATATTCTACCATCTCTTCAACCGCCACATATCAGCCTACTTTGTTGGGAAGCATTCCAGAATTGGGAGAAAAAGAAGCATTGGAGGCACTTGAATCTGCAAGTGAAGCATACAATAAAGGTCAGGGATTATGGCCAACGATGAAGGTTGTGGATAGGGTCGGGTGTATGGAGAAATTTGTGGAGCAAATGAAAACCAAGCGAGATGAGGTGGTCAAACTGCTTATGTGGGAGATTGGAAAGAATTTGCCAGATTCCCAAAAAGAGTTTGACAGGACAGTTGAATACGTAGAGGATACTATAGAAGAATATAAGCAATTGGATAGAAATACGGCTAAATTTCAAAAGCACGATGGAGTGTATGCGCACATACGACGCGGACCATTAGGTGTGGTTTTATGCTTGGGCCCTTATAATTAT
>JBGTDZ010000356.1:0-3251 GCA_041748055.1 Aquaticitalea sp. | reverse complement strand
TTCCTTTGTTGGGTGGCGTTCAAAGTTTCCGATTTTCTACTGATATGCAGAATCCTTAAGGCTGCATGATAACGCACCAAAATTTCAGCTATTGGTTGCAGGTGACCAATTTCATACGCCAGTGAGTAATCTGTAGGAAAGGCAATATCTTTAATGGGTGTATATTTGGCATTCTCTGGTACTATTAATGTAGTACATTTTACTTTTGTAATCACATCTCCCGCATTACTTCCAATCAATAATTTCTTAAGGCCTGTAGCACCTTTGGTACCCATAACAATGGTTTCAATGGTACGTTCGAGAACTTGTCTTCTAATGGTTTCAATAAAAGAACCAGAATCCGAAAGGGAGATAAATCTATGATGCTTGTTTTCTGGGAATTGTTTCGCAATGCGATTAAGTATATGCTTCAACTGCGCTCTGGAATTGGACTTGAAAGCAAAACTCAGAACTTCCGATGTTACACCATAAATGGATGGCGTAGCGCTTACGGTAACAGGTCTATCAACATGCAATAGATAAAAATGGCAGTCCATCTTTTCATAAAAATGTAGAGCATATTCTATCGCATTCCATGAATGATCAGAAAAATCTGTTGGTAATAAAATATGTTTCATCTTAATGGGCCTTATAACTGTGTAAAATTATGGTTATAAGACTTTTTAATATATGACCATTGTCATAATTGCCATATTAAGATACTTTTTTTAGTGAATGTCCTTTAATTTCTGGAGGTCTAAAATCTTAATGGTGCGCCCTTCAATATCAATCAACCCTGATTTTTTGAAATGAGACAGCGTTCGGATCAAGGACTCTGTAGCGATACCGGCCGTGCTTGCCAAATCACTTCTTGAAATTTTAATGGGTTCATTGGGCTCTCGGTTCAGTTTTTCGGCAAATTTTAAGATGGTGTTGGCCGTTTTTTTATGCACTGAACTATAGGCCATTTGCAATAATTGATCTTTGATATTTTTTAAATCATCCGTCAATAATTGAATGAGCGCCAAAGTAACTTTATGGTTGTTGTTTAGCACCTCTTTGAGCTGGTCTTTTGAAATCCCCACCAATTCCGATGGTTTTATGGCAATCGCTGTTTCTTGGTAAGGTATGTTTTGGGTAAAAGATGTGTATCCAAACAAATCGTCATCCGTATACAATGCCGTAGTTAATTCCTTGCCCTGGTCATCAAACTTATAACACTTTACGGTGCCCTTGAGGATTAAATAAATAAAGTTGCTGTTCAGTCCTTCTTCATAAACTAATTCACCTGCTTTAAATTTAAACTGCTGTCCATGATCATCAAAGAAATTTTTAAGGTCGTGAAGTGAATGTAATTCGTCCTCTCGGTTATTGCTGCTGTTTTTTTGGTACTCGCGTTCTTCTTTTAAGATGGCAACTTTGGCCAACCTACTGTCTATGGATGTTATCAGTTCATCTTCTGTAAATGGTTTTGTGATGTAATCATCAGCCCCTAGATCCATACCTTTTCTCACATCCTTGTGCTCCGTTTTTGCGGAGAGAAATATGAAAGGAATATGCCGCGTACTGGTATCTTTTGATAAGGCTTCCAAAACACCATAACCATCAATCTCTGGCATCATAATGTCACAAACCACAATGTCTGGAAGTTGCTGTTTGGCAGTGTCGATGCCAATTTTTCCGTTGGGTGCTTTGATCACAGCAAAGTGAGAAAGCTCAAGCAATTCTGCTGTATTCTCTCTTAAAATAGCATCATCTTCTATAAGGAGTATACGTTTCATAATTTGAATTGATTTGGGATGGTTATGACAAAAGTTGACCCTTTATATTCTTCACTTTCAAATGAAACTTGACCTCCTAAATTTTCCATGTGCGATTGAACTATATTCAATCCAATGCCTGTGCCATGGGTCAATAATGCATTTTCTGCTCTAAAATAGCGGTTGAAAATATTCTTTTGGTCATTTTTGGGAATCCCCATACCATTATCGCTCACTTTAAAAGTAGTATGTGTGCTACTCTGTTTGATTTCCAGTTCAATTATGGAATGTTCAGGAGAATATTTTATGGCATTATGGATGAGATTGGAAAGCGCCAACTCTATAATTTTTTCATCTTGCGTCAATGACAATTCATCGATATGTTCGGGATACTTTATTTGTTGCCCTTCTTTTAAAAGCATATTGGCATTATAAACCACCTCATTGACAATTTTGCTGATTTTAAAGGCAGAAAACTTGTAATCCTCTTTCCCAAGTTCCAGCTTTTCCAAAGAAAGAAAATCATTGAGAATGTTGTTGAGGTAATGGACTTTTTCAGTAATGGTCTTTATGTGCTTATCCCGTTTTTCCTGTTGTTCCGATAAATTGTATTTGCCCAATAAAATGGCGGAGGTTAAAATACCACTCAAGGGGGTTTTAAATTCATGGGACACCAAAGAAAGGAATTTTGTCTTCAGCTCATTGAGTTCCTGTTCCTTTTTTAATGCTATTTGTGTTTTGTTTTCTGCTGCTATCCTGCGTTGGTTCTCGTTTTGGAGTTCCTCATTTACCGATTGCAATTGCAATAAAGAATCATTCAATTCCTTTGTGCGCTTATGGATCTTGATTTCCAATTCGGCATTCAGTTCCCTGATTTTTTGTTCTTGTTCCTTCCTTACAGAAATATCAATGACCAAAGCCATTACATAATGTTGATCATTGAGTATAAATGGATTCAAGCCCGCTTCTACTGGAAATATGCTATCATTCTTACGTTTACCGAAAATATCCCGACCATGGCCCATTTGCCGTCTTTCGCGCTTTTTCATAAAACCGTTAAAATGCCCAGCGTGGGAAGCGTGGTAGGTGTTTGGAATCAAAACATTGAGATGTTGACCAATCAACTCATGACGTTCGTAGCCAAACATTCGGTCAGCTGAGGCATTGGTTTCAGTAATTAATTGAAGTGAATCCACCACAACAACGCCTTCAGAAACTGAACCTAATAGAATATTGAAGACATCGTGCTCTTTGAGAAACATAATTTTAGGAATTGATTGTGATAAAATAAATCAACATTTTAATAAATTATGGGAGTAAACCTACTATAATAAAAGTCATAAAGATGACATATGTCATTAAAAATATTGCTTTTTACGAATAAGTTTGTAACAAAAATAAAGAAAAGAATTTCCAACTAGGAATTATCTAGGGACAACACTTGCACATACTCTAAAATCATATAATTATAAGAAAATCAGTGAAATCATTAAATATAGTCTCAAAAGAAGA
>JBGTDZ010000355.1:0-12709 GCA_041748055.1 Aquaticitalea sp. | reverse complement strand
TGACAATGTCCGTAAAGGCTTTATTAGTGTAACCTTTTCGGAGGCCATGTACCAATTCATCGGTGAAAATTTTTATTTTTTTCTTTACCTCGAGAATTTAGGGCATTACATTTTCTCCATTAACAAAAAAAACCGATTCATTTGGGAGACGCAAAGCTACGTGGGCAACTGCCCGACCTTCGGTTTCATTAATGATATCACCAGAAAAATATTTTGAAACAGCATCTTTTAAATCGACTTCATCGGCCAATTGCAAAAGGAATTGCAAGGTTTCATCAGTGATGCGATTTTTGGAATAATCCACATAGAAATCCAGCCATTTGATGGTCATTTGATTTGCTCTTTCAGGATTTTGAGCAAACCAATCAGTCATGTGCACATTTTTTATGGTTTCAAAATGTGCCTTGAGCAATTTCCATGCGTTTGTAGTGGTAGGATTAACTGATTTTAATGCCATTAATTGACTTGACTGATAAGATTTTCTTCAGAAGAAAAGTTCTTCCTTTTTCCCTCTTTAAATGGAATTTGATCTAATTGCACCTTTAAAGGTTGAATATGTAATTCGTACTTTTCTCTTAATGCGTCTGGAATACTTTCGGCTGTTGGCAATTTTTCCTTGAAAGGATCTACTTGTTCACCGTTTTTCCAAAAACGATAGCAAACGTGAGGTCCGCCAGTATTTCCAGTCATTCCTACATAGCCAATAACGTCGCCTTGTTTTACATACTGGCCCTTTTTCACGGCCTGTCTGCTCATGTGCAAGTATTGTGTGCTGTAAGTATCATTGTGCTTGATTTTTACATATTTGCCATTGCCTCCTTTTTGTGTGGATTCGATTACAGTTCCATTTGAAGTTGCTAAAATCGGTGTGCCAATTCCTGCTGCAAAGTCGGTTCCTTTATGTGGTCGCAATGCATAACCATAATATGCGATTCTACGGTTTAGATTGTAGCGTGATGAAATTCGGCTAAACTGCACTGGAGCCTTTAGGAATGCTCTTTTTAGACTCTTTGATTTTTCATCAAAATAAGTTTTCTCTTTCTGTAGGCTATCTGTCTTAAACCCGAAGGCATAGAAATCCTCTCCTTTATGCTGAAAATATGCTGCCTCAATACTTTCTAACCCTACAAAGATATTGTCTTCTATAAAGCGCTCCTTATAAATAATTTTAAATTTATCACCTGGCTGTACCTTAAAGAAGTTAATGGTCCAAGCGTAAATATCTGCCATATCATTGATGAGCTGATACGGTAAATTTTGAGCTTCCATAGTCTCTGAAAGTGAATTCATGATAGTGCCAGAAGCCTCTCTGGTAACTACGGTAACAGGTTTGCTTTCCTTATAGGCAACAACAGAATCGGCAAACTTAATGACGACATAATCGATGTTGTTGGGTTGATAAATAAAACACTCTGGAGTTTGTAGAGAATCTTTTGAGAATAATAAAGTATAAGGTTTTCCTACCTGAAGTTTTCTAATGTCGTAAGAATCCTTGGCACTTGCAGCAATATTGTGAACTTCACTAACACCGACATTGTTGCGCTGTAAAATCGCTCCAAAACTATCACCATTTCTGATGGTGTCGCGTTTAACAAAATAATCGTTAAGATTAAATCCGAATTCAATAATTTCCGGTTCGACAAAGGCTTGAAAGTCATTTGTATCGTCTATTGGCCTGTCTTCCTTACAAGAAAAAAAGCTGATGGAAATTAAAAGTGCTATTAATAATTTTTTTTGCTTCATGGAACAGTTAGTTAGGTTGTTAAATATTCGTTCCCCAATTCTCCAACTCATCTTGAGTCCAGAGTTCTGGGAAAAAAATACGTCTTTGGTATTTTGGGTGCATATATTTTTTCCATTCACTTCCGCCTGTCGCCTCAACTTTTTTACTTCCGCTTTCAATGTAATGTTTGGCGGCGTTGTAATGAGCCATCACCCAAGTGATGTTCACACTATAGTCATAATGCCTCATGGCTTTGACTAAATCGGCATCCAATTGGTCTGCTTTTGGCAATTCCTTAAAACGAGTCCACAGATTTTTGGTGTTATAACTTTCCATAAATCGGAGAAATTCGTCCTTATATCGATTCTCAAAATTAATCAAAAGTCTGGATTTTTTGCCATTTTCGTAATTTTTTCCTGCCGCTTGCCAATATAAATGTTCAAAAGCGTGTAAAAACGGGGTGTTTCGATCGATATTTTTTCGGAATCTGTAGTCAATCAAATTAATCAATTCTGTAGAAGCAAACTCAATGAATCTGTATTGGGAACTTTGGAAACCGCTGGCTGGTGTCAAGGTATTTCGGAATTTCATGTACTGTTCTACCTCCATACCTTCCCTCATAATGTTGAAAGATGTGGTCAACATATCAAAATAGCGGCTGATACGCATGATCTTACTTTCAAAAAACACGACGTCCAATTGTTCCCTCTCCGCAACCTGCGAAATTTCCCAAAGTATCATCTTGAAAAGCAATTCATTGATTTGATGGTAAGCGATAAAAACCATTTCGTCAGGTAAGGTGGTACGCTGAATTTGTAGGCTCAGCAAGGCATCAGTCTGTATGTAGTCCCAATAGGTAATAGGTTTACTGTAGAGTAAGCCTTCGAGATGGGTCTGGGTATCTTGGTCAATGGATGTGTACTTCTTCTGAAGCTCGTCTAAAATCGGATCAAAATTAGCTGGTTCAGACATGCTTTTAATCAAATTGAATTTGGAATGGATGTTTCAAGCCTTTAAAGGATTCTAAATTGGCCTGTAAGGAACCAACCCTCAAATCGGCTTTTACCCTTAAAGGGATTTTATTCTCATCAGCACTGATCCAAAGGGTCAAACTTTCTTCCTCTTTAAACACACGACCGGCCATTACATAAGGCCTAAAACGTAGTGTTTTAACTTTTCCAAAATTAGTATCAATGGTTTCCCTTCCGAGAAATTTTAGTTTGAAATTATAATTTTCTTCATCAAAAAACATATTCAAAGATACCACCTCTCCTTCCTTGATTGTGCTTGTATTATAATTATTCCTTAAATAATAAAACGCTGACACCATGTCCTGTACATTCTTTTCGGTGGAATGTGTACTCTGCGTTTTATGCTTTTTGTTGTTGACGTATGCTTTATTGTTTAATTGGTCAAATTCAGTCTCCACATCCTTTGTGTGCCCGCCTTCGTCTATTTGCCGAATAGATTTGTAAGGTAAACCTGTATTCAGGTCAAAATAACTTTCGTAACGGTCTTTCACTTTAAAGAACCATTTGATTGCTCCCGTGGTCCACCCTTTTCCTACTACATGAAAAACTGGTTTCCCTTTATAGTTTGATTCCTTAACTTCCAATGTGGCATTCCCCGCTTTCAACCAATTGCTGTAGCTCATCTCAAACTTGAACCATTCACCAGATTGAAAGGCATGATCTTTTTGGGCGAAAGTATAATGCGTTGAAATCAATAAAGTAACAATCAGTAGGATATTCTTCATAATTGGATGTCATTGTAAATGCTACATGCGGTAAACATCTGGTTTTCGTTAGTCAGATTTACAATTACTGTTCCAAAAATATAAAAAAACTTGAAACGAGCTGTACTAATGGCTTTTCATTGGTGTTAAATAAATGTTTAATTTTTGATAAAAGACAGAAGACCGCTTCGCTATTAGACACAAGAATTATGACGAAAAAACCACGACTATAGCGTTCCTCTCAGTGCTTGTTCTCTTTCAATCGATTCAAAAAGGGCTTTGAAATTTCCTGCGCCAAAACCTTTGGCACCCATACGTTGTATGATTTCAAAAAATAGCGTTGGTCTGTCTTCCACCGGTTTGGTGAATATTTGCAACAAATATCCTTCTTCATCAGCATCAATCATGATTCCGAGTCTTTGCAAGGTTTCTATATTTTCTTTAAGTTCGTGATTGTGATCATGCAATCGCTTCGGGACAGCATGGTAATATATTTCTGGTGGCGTGGATAGGAATTCTACACCTCTAGCCTTAAGTTTTGTAACCGAAGTAATAATATCATCAGTGGCAACTGCAATATGTTGTATCCCTGGACTTTCATAAAAATCCAAATATTCTTCAATTTGTGAACGCTTTTTACCTTCTGCAGGTTCGTTGATTGGAAATTTGATTCTACCATTTCCGTTGCTCATAACCTTACTCATCAAGGCGGAATATTCTGTGTGGATTTGTTTGTCATCAAAAGAAAGGAAATTAACAAAACCCATGACGTCTTCATACCATTTTACCCACTTATTCATTTCACCCCACCCCACATTGCCGACCATGTGGTCGATGTATTTTAGCCCAACAGATTCTGGATTGTAATCTGATTTCCATTCTTTATAGCCCGGCATAAATTTTCCTTTATAGTTTTTACGCTCCACGAACATATGGACGGTTTCTCCATAAATATTAATTCCCGCTCTCACCACTTCGCCATATTCATCTGTTTCAACTGTTGGCTCCATGTAGGATTTGGCACCACGTTTTGTGGTTTCTTCATAGGCACTTCTGGCATCATCCACCCAAAGGGCGACCACTTTAACACCATCGCCATGTTTTACAATATGGTCGTTGAGTTTTGATTTGCTGTTTAAAGGCGTGGTCAACACCAATCGGATTTTATCTTGTTTTAGAACATAACTCACTTCATCGCGTGACCCTGTCTCCAAACCTTTGTAGGCGTAAGATTGAAATCCAAAGGCTGTTTTATAGAAGTGTGCTGCTTGCTTCGCGTTGCCTACGTAAAACTCTACATAGTCTGTTCCAAGAAGTGGCAAAAAATCTTCTGCACCTTCAAAAATTTTCTCTACTCCGTAATCTGCTGATTTTATGACTTTGCTCATAATAAGCCCCTCCTAATCTTCCCATTTCGACTACGCTCAATGCAGGCTGGGAAGAAACTCAAAGCGGGAAACTTTGAATTTTTTGTTCTATTTTATTTAAAATGATGCCTCAATAAGTCCCCTTTGGGGATTTAGGGGCTTACAACCACGATTTAAAATAATCTTCATCGGCGATTTTTAAGGCTTCCTCTGTAACTTTTAAAGGTTTGAATGTATCTACCATGACGGCCAATTCATCGGTTTTGGTTTTTCCAATACTACGTTCGGTTGCTCCAGGATGCGGACCGTGTGGAATGCCGGCCGGATGCAGTGAAATGTGCCCGGCTTTGACATCGTTACGGCTCATAAAATCGCCATCTACGTAATATAAAACCTCATCACTATCGATGTTGCTATGATTGTATGGCGCAGGGATGCTCAACGGATGATAATCATACAAACGTGGTACAAAACTGCACACCACAAAGGCGTCTGTTTCAAAAGTTTGATGGACTGGTGGGGGTTGATGGATGCGTCCTGTTATTGGTTCGAAATCATGTATTGAGAATGCGTAAGGATAGTTAAAACCATCATAACCAACCACATCAAATGGATGTGAGGCGTACACCATCTCAAAAATATCGTCTTGCTTTTTGACTTTTATAATGAACTCTCCACTTTCGTTATGGGTTTCCAACTCATGTGGTTTTCGAATATCACGCTCGCAATAGGGCGAATGTTCCAATAACTGTCCAAACCAGTTTCTATAACGTTTTGGTGTGTAAATGGGTCGTCGGGATTCTACGATAAACAAACGGTTATCTTCGGTATCAAAATCCATTTTATAAATGATGCCTCTTGGCACCAACAAATAATCGCCATACTTGAAATCGAGATTTCCGAGATGTGTCCGAAGTTTTCCTGTGCCTTTATGAACGAAAATCAATTCATCAGCATCTGTGTTTTTATAAAAATAAGCGTTGGTGGATTCTTTTGGTGCTGCCAAGATGATACTGCAGTCGCTATTGGTCAATATGGTTTTGCGACTTTCCAAATAATCGTTTTCTTGCTTTACTTGAAATCCGCGGAAGCGGTAAGATTGGATGTGATTGGCCTTGGCAATCTTTGGCGCTACATTATATTGCTTTTGTATTTTTTTGACCTGTGTTGGTCGTTGTTCGTGATACGAATTGGTATACATACCTTCAAATCCGATGGTTCCAAACAATTGTTCGGAATACAAACTCCCATCTGGTTTTCTAAATTGTGTATGTCGTTTAGGAGGAATTGTCCCTAGTTTATGATATAATGGCATTTTATGATATTAAATATTAGAAATTAAAAGTTTCAAGTAGTTCAAACTAAAAACTTTTTTGCTCACATAAAGATACAATAATGCACAGTTAATCTGGATTTCTTTTGATAAGAAAATGAAGATGGGAGAGTAAATTGGTCCAGAAAGGTTTCATATGATTACAAATATCTTAAAAATTTCTAACATTAATTAACGAACGTTTATTATTTCAAAACCAAAACCCAAGATTAAAGAACCACAGACTTTTTTTTAGTTCTGGAGAGTAGGTGTATTTGGCTTCCAAAGGGCCTAAAAATGTTTCCAAGCCATAACCAATTGCAAAACCTCTGTAATCGATTTTTTTTATCCATCCGCCGGTATCAAATAGGTTGTCTTCGACATTGGCAATATTCGTAGCTAAGGTTATATGGTTTTTTTTGAAAATCTCATAATCAAAGGTTAGTGTGGATTTTACAAAACTGTTTCCTGTCAATGCTAAGAAGTCATACCCATAAAAAGAGAAATAATTATTGATGAAATTGCTGCCATAACCACCTAAACCAAAATTTAGTGATGCAGGCGAATTTTCTCCAATTCTAAATCCTCCTTGTGCTAAAATATTGACCGACAACCGTTCTAACGGCATAAAAGAATAACCCAAGTCGGCCTTTGCAATTGAAAATTGAGTAAAGTCTGCATTAAAATTGGAGGCATGCAAATACCAATGAAAATCACCATTGATATAAAAACCATCTTTCGGGAAATATTTATTGCTGTAAGTATCTAATTTAAGATTTCCGAAAACACTGATATAATCGGTATTTTCAAAAATGATCTCGTTTGTGTTTTGGATAGTGTTGACAGTCTCAGACTGGATTTTTAAACGTTTGTGTTCTGCTCCCAAACTAAAGGCAAAATCTTTTCTGAAAAGCGTCTGCAAATAAAATTGATTGGTCTGGTCCTGTATTTCTACCTCCAATTGATTCAAACCTATGGTTGACTCAGGATTTTGGTCTATATAAAACTGGGCACTCACATTTTTATGAAATTGATTGAAGCGGGATTTTAGGCCAATGCTCCAATAAAAACCCTTATCAATAAAGTATTCGAAATTATATCGGACATTATCACCCAAAATAATATCCAATGACGCCACATCATTGTCGAGCAAAAACCTTTTTTTTGTAAGGTTCACCAAGGCTGCACTTTTATATAAATCATCATAATGAAGGCCCAATTTTAAAAATGTTGTAATGTCGCTTTCCACCAACGTTGCCTCCATATCGTAGCCTTCAGAGTTTTTTGTTTTTTGGAATTCATATTGAAATGATACAAAATTATTAGTAGCAACAATGTTATTGACGCCGCTATTAAAATCCGAATAACTAACGGTGGAATTAGGCTTCATTTTCAACTTTCCAAGTAAATAGGTACGGGTATAGCGAGTGTTACCATTGAATTTAATCTCGTTGATGACAATACTATCCTGTGCCACTTGGCCGAGAAGTGATTGCTTTGCCCCTTTGTTTTTTGGCAACAAACTTAAATCATGGAACTCTTTAAGCGCCGCATTTTCTCCTGCATCAATAATGCTTTTGCCTTCACTAAAGGAAATCACGGTAAAGTTGGAAATATCTGGTTTTATATAAATGTCCGTTTTTTCTGCTTTGAGTTTCATATCGTTTATTGTACGATAATTGTTTATTTGCAGAAGAATATCAGGTGCGGAAATCAAATCTTTTCTTTTTGCCAAACCATCCTGTACATCTACCCCGATGATGACATCCATACCTTTGGCTCTTAATTCGTCAATCGGATAATTGTTTGTAACACCCCCATCTATCAAAATTTTGTCGTCTATGATTACAGGCTGAAACAATGATGGAAGTGCACCGCTGGCAGCCACTGCCAGTGCCAAATTACCCTTGTCCAATATGACCGATTCCCCAGTTTCTATATTAGTTGCCATACAGAAAAAAGGAATGGGCAATTTTTTAAAATCATTCACATCAGACACAGGAATGTTTAGTTTAGACAGAAGGTTATATACATTCTGACCCCTAGATAAGGCAGACGGCAGTTTTACCTTAAATTTTTCAAAGGGGAGATTAATCGCATATTTTTCCGAGTTATCGCGCTCGTAGAAAGTTTTTGATGCCCTTGGTAAATTGTCATTGATGACATCATCAAAATTCAAATTATTGAAAATTGAGTCCAATTGCATTCCGGTATAACCTGAAGCATACAGCGATCCAATGATGGCCCCCATGCTGGTTCCCGCCACATAATCGATTCTAATGTTAAGACTGTCCAATACTTTTAAGACACCGATATGCGCAAACCCTTTGGCACCGCCTCCACTCAATACTAGGCCAACCTTCGGTTTTTTTACAGTTTCGTCGTTTTGAGCAGTAGCAAAACCACTTAATAAACAGACTAGAAACGTTATGTAAAAAATTTGTTTCAATTGATTGTTTTTCTATTTTTTATAAAAGTCGACAATTTTAGTGGCTCTCCACCTGCCAATCACTGGTTTTAATTCATCATAACTTGCCTGACTGATGCGTTTTACGGTTTTAAACTGTTTCATCAATTCCACAATGGATTGTTCTCCAATACCAGCAATCAGTTCCAATTCTGACGTCAAAGCGCCTTTGCTCCTGCGGTTTCTATGATGTTCGATGCCAAAGCGATGTGCTTCATTGCGCAACAGTTGTATCACTTTGAGCGTTTCACTTTTTTTATCTAAATATAAGGGAATTGGGTCGTCTGGATAAAATAATTCTTCCAATCTTTTGGCAATTCCGATGATGGCTATTTTACCTCTTAAATTTAATTGCTCCAAACTTTTTAAGGCAGACGATAATTGACCTTTGCCTCCATCAATGATTATGAGTTGTGGCAATGGCTGATGTTCGTCTAGCATGCGTTTGTAACGTCTGTAAACCACTTCTTCCATCGATGCAAAGTCATCAGGACCTTCAACGGTTTTGATGTTGAAATGTCGGTAGTCTTTCTTGCTGGGTTTTCCATTTTTAAAAACAACACATGCCGCTACAGGATTGGTGCCTTGTATGTTGGAATTGTCAAAACATTCAATATGACGTGGTTCTTCCTTCAATCGCAAATCAACTTTCATCTGGGCCATAATCCGATTGACATGTCGGTCCGGGTCAATGATTTTCACTTGCTTCAATTGTTCCAATCGGTAATATTTCGCGTTGCGTTCGGAAAGTTCCATAATTCTCTTTTTATCACCCAATTTTGGGATTGTCACTTTAACATGTTCACCCAAATCTAGGTCAAAAGGCGCATAAACTTCCTTGGAAGTGGAATTAAAACGCAGCCTTATTTCAGTAATGGCCAATTGTAACAATTCGGCATCGGTTTCATCCAATTTTTTTTTGATTTCCAAGGTATGGGAACGAATAATAGAACCGTAGGACAATTGCAAAAAATTGACGTATCCAAAACTTTCGTCACTGATAATCGAGAATACATCCACATTACTGATTTTCGGATTGACAACTGTGGATTTTGCCTGGTAATTTTCAAGAATGTCAATTTTTTCCTTAATGCGCTGCGCTTGTTCAAATTCCGTTGCAAGGGCATGGTTTTTCATTTGCCGTTTGAATTGGTGCAATGAATCCTTAAAATTGCCTTTTAAAATCTCACGTATGGAAGCTATGTTTTCATGGTAATCTGCTTCGGATTGCAACCCTTCGCAAGGTCCTAGACAATTGCCCAAATGATATTCCAAACAGACTTTATATTTTCCGGCTTCAATTTTTTCCTGAGACAAATCATAATTACAGGTACGAAGATGATACAGTCCTTTAATCAAGTCCAACAATGTGTGCACTGTTTTCATACTTGTATAAGGACCAAAATATTCTGAACCATCCTTGAAAACCCTTCGTGTTGAAAAAACCCTGGGAAAACGTTCTTTTTTGATACAGATCCAAGGATAGGATTTATCGTCCTTAAGCATTACATTATATCTTGGTTGATGCTTTTTGATGAGATTGTTTTCCAGAAGCAATGCATCTGTTTCTGTTTCGACAACAATATGATTTATGGTCACTATTTTTTTAACCAAGACTCTTGTTTTGCCATAATCATGATTTTTGGTAAAATAAGAACTTACTCTTTTCTTTAAATCCTTCGCTTTGCCTACGTACAGAATCTTTCCATCCACATCAAAATATTGATACACCCCAGGTAGATTTGGTAAGGTTTGCAGTTGGATTTCTAATGTAGGCTGACTCATTTCTCAAAGATACTATTTTGAAAGAATTGATTTAAGTTAATTTCTTTTGAAAAGGAAGAAAATAGGTTATTGCTTAGAATAAGCAGTAATCGCATAATTACTCAAGAACTTGAGATCTTTTTTTACTAACTTGCATGTTCAACATCAGAATACAGAATGCCAAAAAAAGTTATTGGTCGTATTGATAAAGCAGACTTTCCGACACTCGATTTGTTCGAAATTGACATAAAAGTGGACACTGGCGCTTATACCTCGTCCATTCATTGCCATAAAGTAATTGTCATCGATGATGTTCTGATTTGCATTTTTTATGATGAAGGACATCCTCATTATAACGGAAAGGAAATTAAATTTAATGAATTTACCACTGCCAAAGTAAAAAGTAGTAACGGGGTTGTCCAAAATCGATATAAAGTTAAAACCTCTATTGTACTGTTTGGGAAAAAATACAACATTTCACTAACGCTGAGTACTCGCGATGATATGAAGTATCCGATATTAATTGGACGAAAGTTTTTATCAAAAAAATTTATTGTTGATGTTAACCAAAAAGACGTATCTTATCATAAAAAGACTAAATGAACATCGTTATATTATCCCGAAACCCTCATCTATATTCAACGCGACGTCTTGTAGAAGCGGCCAAACAGCGTAAACACACTTGTGAAGTCATCGATCCTTTGAAGTGTGAAATCATTATCGAGAAAAAAAATCCTGCCGTTTTATATAAAGGTAAACCTATAGAAAATGTCGATGCCATTATTCCTAGGATTGGTGCCTCCGTTACTTTTTATGGCACAGCAGTGGTCCGACAATTTGAAATGATGAAGGTTTTCTCTGTGGTGGAATCACAAGCACTTGTAAGATCTAGGGATAAGCTGAGAAGCCTTCAGGTGCTGTCTCGAGCAGGCTTGGGAATGCCAAAAACCGTATTTTCCAATTACACAAAGGATGTTGCTGAGGTTATTGAATATCTTGGAGGTGCCCCTTTGGTTATCAAACTTTTGGAAGGGACACAAGGTTTGGGTGTTGTTTTGGCCGAAACCAACAATGCTGCCGAATCGGTTTTGGAAGCTTTTAATGGCTTGCAGGCACGAGTGATTGTTCAGGAATTCATCAAGGAAGCCAAAGGCGCGGATATTCGTGCATTTATTGTGGATGGCAATATCGTGGGGGCTATGAAACGACAAGGTAAGGAAGGGGAATTTCGTTCCAATCTTCATAGAGGCGGAACCGCACAAATTATTCAACTGACTGACGAAGAAGAAAATGCCGCTTTAAGAGCTGCTAAGGCGTTGGGACTCGGTGTTTGCGGTGTAGATATGCTGCAATCGGCTCGTGGCCCGCTTATTTTGGAAGTAAATTCTTCTCCAGGATTGGAAGGCATTGAGGCAGCAACTAAAAAGGATATCGCTAAAAGTATCATTCGATTTATAGAAAGAAACGTTTAAACGTTTTTATGACCCACACTTATAAAGACATTATCACAATTTTAGGTCAAGAAATCCCTTTGGGAACTTCAAAGGAAATCAATTTTAATATTGCGAAGCTTCACACAGCAACCAAGATTGAAGTACCAGTAATTGTGGAACGTTCCAAAAAACCGGGACCGACTATTTTGTTTACGGCAGGTATTCATGGCGATGAAATCAATGGTGTGGACATTGTTAGACAAATTATTGCACGAAAAATCAATAAACCAAAACGGGGCACGATCATCTGCATGCCCATCCTTAATATTTTTGGGTTTCTGAACAGCCGAAGGGATTTTCCTGATGGTCGGGACCTTAACCGCGTGTTTCCTGGTTTCCTAATGGATCGTTGGCAAGTCGTGTGGCGTATCGATTAATCAATGAAATTATTCCTGATGTAGACTTAGTGGTCGATTTTCATACAGGAGGTGCCAGCCGATTTAACGCTGCCCAAGTAAGGATCGTGAGACATCAACCCGAACTGGAAGTTTTGGCCAAAGTATTTGGACCACCGTTTGTATTGTATTCCAATCATATTTCAAAATCATTTCGAAGTACATGTTTCCATTTGGGAAAACCTATCATTCTATTCGAAGGAGGTAAATCATTTTATGTGGATAACAACATTTCCAAGGTGGGTGTAGAAGGCGCAAAACGGATTTTGTCGAATTTTGAAATGCTGAATCCCAATCTAAAAGCCAATCCGCCAAAAATGAAAACTGTTTTTGTAGAGGAAAGTAAATGGTTAAGAGCCAAACAGTCAGGAATGTTCAAAGCGATGGTTGCCATTAATACACATGTAAAATGTGATGATGTCTTGGGACAGATAACAGACCCTTATGGCAAAG
>JBGTDZ010000354.1:0-14538 GCA_041748055.1 Aquaticitalea sp. | reverse complement strand
CTTTGAAAGGAAATTGCCTGTTGAATCTCATATCATTATGTGTGGGGATTCTGCTGGAATGATTCATCCCTTATGTGGCAATGGAATGAGTATGGCGATACGAAGTGCTCAAATAGCAGCAGAGCTTATTATTCAGTATCTTGATAAAAAAATTGAATCCCGACGGCAATTGGAAAAAATGTACACTTCCTCTTGGAACCAAGCCTTTAGCAGCCGCTTAAAAGTAGGCCATATGTTTGCAAATATATTCAGCAATAATCTCTTGCTGGAAATGTCCATGTTGGGGCTCAAGAAAATGCCTTTTTTAATACCGGCAATAGTAAAAAGGACACATGGAAAAACAATGATTATAAATTGAATCTTTTGGTAAACACAAATATCCGCACATATGAAGCTGAAATCATGGATGATTTTAGCATTGACGGTGAAGTATTATATGACGCCCTTGATAAATTGGCAACCATCAATAGACTGCTCGGAGGCAACAGAATCACCATCAATGGGCTTAAAACTCTTTTAAGGAATCAACCTCAAGATCGACAAGTAGTCATTGTTGACCTTGGCTGTGGTGGAGGTGATATTTTAAGGGCTATTTCCAATTTTGGCAAAAAGGAAGGATATAATTTTCAATTGATAGGCATTGACGCCAATAATAACACTCTGGAGTATGCCTCAAAATTATCCTCTGGATTTGAAAACATTGAATTTAGGTATGTTGATGTTTTTTCAGACGAATTTAATGGTTTAGAGTATGATATTGCAATCACGACATTATTTCTTCACCATTTTGAAGACCCCCAACTATTGCGATTAATGGAACATTTGCTAAAAACCGCCAAACTGGGCATTGTAGTTAACGATTTGCATAGACACAGATTGGCCTATTATCTTTTCAAGCTCATATCGATTCCTATAAAAAACAAAATGATCGTGCAGGATGGACTGACTTCTGTTTTAAGAGGGTTTAAAAGAAAAGAGTTGGAAAGAATATCACAACAATTAAATGCAAGATTTCAACTTAAATGGAAGTGGGCATTTCGATATCAATGGATTTTAAAGCGATAATATGAGCGTCAGAATAATAGCAGTTGCAAAACAATTGCCACAATATACGAGGGAAACTAAAGACATCATCCCTTATTTGAAGGTATGGTTATCAGGGCAGGAAGCGCGTTTTCAACGTAAGGTGATCAAACTTTTTGAAACCGCTGGTGTAGATCGGCGCTATTCGATTATGGACGCAGAAGAGGTGTTTTTAAATACCTCGTTTCAGGAAAAAAATGACATTTATTCTCGTGAAGTTATAAAATTGGGAGAGCAGTCCTTATTAAAAGCACTTGAGAAAGCCAGACTTCAACCCCAGGATATTGATTTTATAATAACGGTAAGTTGTACTGGTATCATGATTCCTTCATTGGACGCCTACCTTATCAATCGGTTGAAAATGCGCCAAGACATCGTACGTCTTCCAGTCACCGAAATGGGATGTGCGGCAGGAGTTTCGGGGATTATATATGCAAAAAATTTTTTAAAGGCAAACCCAAACAAGCGAGCCGCAGTCATTGCAGTGGAATCACCAACTGCCACATTTCAACTGGACGATTATTCCATGGCAAACATTGTAAGCGCGGCTATATTTGGTGATGGTTCGGCAAGTGTCATTCTTTCATCCTATGAAGAGGAAAAAGGTCCGGAAATTATAGATGAAGCCATGTATCATTTTTACGATTCGGTACAGATGATGGGTTTTAAGTTGGCAAATACAGGATTGGAAATGATATTGGACGTGTCTGTTCCGGAAACGATATCCAATCACTTCCCCAATATAGTGTATCCATTTTTAGAGCGGAACCAACTGAGCATCGATGAGGTCGATCATTTGATTTTTCATCCTGGAGGCAAGAAAATAGTACAAACGGTAGAAAATCTTTTCGGAGCGTTAGGTAAAAATATTGAGGAGACCAAAGAAGTTCTTAAATTGTATGGAAATATGAGTAGTGTAACGGTACTATATGTGTTGGAACGTTTTATGTACCAACAATTACCTCCAGGCGATATTGGACTGATGTTAAGTTTTGGACCTGGCTTTTCTGCACAAAGAATACTTTTAAAATGGTAAAGGAATTTAAAAATAAAAACTACTGGGCACTTATTTTGGGCGGCTCAAGTGGTTTGGGATTGGCTACTGCAAAAAAGCTGGCGCAACATGGTATGAACATCTGTATTGTTCATCGCAATTCGAGAACTCAAGAAGATTTAATTCAATCTGATTTTCAGCAGATAAAAAATAGCGGAGTAGCATTTAAATCGTTTAATATAGATGCTTTCAACACTGAAAAGAGAAATGATACCATCATGGAATTGAAACACATGTTTGGTGACAAATTAAAAATCCGAACTTTGGTTCATAGCGTGGCAAAAGGTAATTTGAAACCAATGTTGTCAGAAAAGATGTCCACCTTAACGGGAGCGGATTATAACCTTACAATCAATGCCATGGCCATAAGTCTTTATGAATGGACAAAAGCTATTTTTGATGCAAACTTATTTTCGGACGATGCAAGGATTATCAGTTTTACTAGTGAAGGGAACACAAAAGCCTGGAAAAATTACGCTGCAGTTTCGGCCGCAAAAGTAACCTTGGAAGCAATCACAAGGAACATTGCCCTTGAGTTTGCACCCTATGGCATCAAAGCAAACTGCATACAGGCTGGGGTAACCAACACAGCTTCCTTGCGGATGATTCCTGGAAGTGATAGCTTGAAGGAGCATTCCTTGTTGCGAAATCCATACAAACGGTTGACAAGGCCAGAGGATGTTGCCAACGTAGTCTATTTGCTTTCAAAGGATGAAGCTTATTGGATCAATGGCTGTGTGATTCCTGTGGATGGCGGCGAACATTTATGTTAATCAAATGACTTCAGGGGAAATCATAGCATTATTGCCATATCAACAGCCATTTTTATTTGTGGATGGGCTCACAGCGCTGTCAGAAGAAGGGATTTCGGGACATTATACATTAAAAAGAAATGAATATTTTTACAAAGGACATTTTAAGGATGACCCAGTAACTCCAGGGGTGATACTCATTGAAATAATGGCTCAAATTGGTTTGGTTTGCTTAGGGATATATCTGATGAGATACAAAATTTTAGCAGGTGCCAAACCACAAATTGCATTGACTACCAGTCATATAGATTTTTTTATTCCTGTATTTCCCAATGAAAAAGTAACGGTCATATCAGAAAAAGAGATTTTTAGGTTCAATAAATTAAAATGTAAAGTGAAAATGCTGAATGAAAAAGGGGAGATGGTCTGTCGAGGAATTATTTCAGGGATGATAAAAAAATGAATGCAATGGGAAGGGTGGTAATTACAGGAATGGGAGTGGTTGCTCCAAATGGTGTAGGTTTAGAGGCATTCACAACGGCATTGAAAAATGGAACTTCTGGGATTACCTTTCATCAGGATTTGAAAGATGCAAATTTTTCTTGCTGTATTGGCGGCATTCCCCAGATCTCAGAGGAGAAAAAGCTGGAATACTTGACGCCATTGCAACTAAAGGGATTTAACAGTTCTGGAATTTTATATGGTTGCATTGCCGGCATAGACGCTTGGAAAGATGCAGGTCTTATGGTGGATAAAGCATCCAATATCGATGATGATAGTGGCACAATTTTCGGTACCGGAACCTCTGGAGTTGACAAATTTAGAGAGTCCATTTATAAAATGGATCAGGGAGATGTCAGACGATTGGGAAGTAGTGTCGTTATACAGACCATGGCAAGCGGTATCAGTGCATACCTAGGAGGAATTTTAGGACTTGGAAATATGGTCACCACCAATTCTTCGGCATGTACAACCGGGACGGAAGCCATAATCTTGGGCTACGAACGCATTGTATCTGGTAAGGCAAAGCGAATGTTGGTTGGTAGTTGTAGTGACAGTGGGCTCTACATATGGGGCGGGTTTGATGCTATGCGGGTGACGACCTACAAACACAATGATACGCCAATAATGGGTTCGAGACCTATGAGTACTTCCGCCAGTGGATTTGTTCCCGGAAGTGGCGCTGGCGCTATGGTGTTGGAATCTTTGGAAAGTGCTGTTGAAAGAAAAGCAACCATATATGCGGAGGTCTTGGGAGGTCATATCAATTCTGGTGGCCAGCGAAATGGCGGAACACTTACATCACCCAATGCAGAAGCCGTAAAGAAATGCATTATAGGAGCAATCAAAAATGCGGGTATTGACCCTAAAGAGATTGATGCTATCAATGGACATTTGACCGCCACCTCAAAAGACAGTCTCGAAATTAAAAATTGGACAGAGGCACTGGGACGAAATGGCACTGATTTTCCTTTTATCACCTCTATAAAATCGATGGTAGGCCACTGTTTGGCAGCAGCCGGAAGCATTGAAAGTGTTGCTGCTATTTTGCAAATAAAAGAACAATTTTTGTTTCCTAATATCAATTGTGAAGATGTACATCCGGAAATACTGGAATTGATTGATGAAACTAAAATCCCCAAGTCCCTAGTGCACAAAAAGCTGGACATTGTAGCGAAGGCAAGTTTTGGATTTGGAGATGTGAATGCTTGTGTTATCTTTAAAAAGTATATTTAATTATTAAGAATTAGGGAGCTGTTGCTATAAAAAGAAAATAATCGCTATGAAAAAAGAAGATTTGATTGCAAGATTAAGGAGTATCGTGGAACCTTATATTCAAAATGAAGAAGCATTTAAAAATTTGTCGGAAGACACCGATTTCATTACGGATTTACAAATAAATTCCGCAAACCTGGTCGATGTCATATTGGATGTCGAAGATGCATTCAACATAAGGATAGAAGAAGATGAAATGGAAAAAATGCTGTCTGTCAAAGCAGCCATGGATATTATTATCCCCAAATTAAATTCGTGATGGTTGGTAACGATATTGTTGATCTTAACGCCGCGCTTTCCAACAGCAGATGGGAAGAACAGCGTTTTTTGGATAAACTTTTTACAACCCATGAACAGGAATTTATCTTCAAAAGCAACTCTCGATTTTACAGCATTTGGTACTTGTGGAGCATGAAAGAAAGCGTTTATAAAATCGTTTCCAGAATGCAAAAATTACAACAATTCAATCCAAAAAAGTATCATTGTATTATGGATTCACAGACTGGTAATTCAGTTCAGTTTGAAAAACAATATTTTCAGACGGATACATTGAGCTTTGATGGATTTATTTATACCTCCGCATTTTTAATAGGCGATGGTTTTTTCACAAAATGGATTTGTCTATCTTCGGATGACAGGAATATTCAGCATTTAGAAATGAAAAGCGCTTGTATAAAAGCGTTTGGCAAATTTAAAGGTATTCCAGAAAATTCTATTGAGATAATAAACAACTATAAAGGAATTCCACAGATTTATGTCGATAACATCCTTCAAAACAATTGTCTTTCCATTACCCACCATGGCCATTACGGCGGGTTTTCCATTTCTAAATGAATGGTTTTAAATATACCGTTGTATTTTTTGGTAATGGTTCAGGATGTTCAAAAAGTATGGTTGTAAGGTTGTGTTTGGCTTCTATCAAATAATAATTCCCTTTAAAAAAGGATTGTAACACCTCGGCACTCAAGTCCGAATGTTCCACAACTTTAAGTTGATTTGCATAAAAAAACGCGCCATTGATAACATTAAACTCTCCGAAAAAGGAGGCTATCAAAGGCAATTTGGGGTTTTTATATAGTTGTTGCGGCGTGTCTTTAGCAACTATTTGGGTGTCGTGTAAAACAATCATTTGGTCCGCATGGCCCAACACATCTTCCTTGTCGTGGGTAGCCACAATACAAGTGATGTTGTTTGCTTTTAGATATTTAAAAAGGTTGCGACGAAGTGATTGCTTTTTGAAATTATCGATATGACTGAACGGCTCATCCAACAATAATAGCTCGGGTTGTCTTGCAAGCGCTCTTGCCAAAGCAACACGTTGCTTTTGTCCCCCACTCAGGTTTTTAACTTTTGTATTTATAAATGGCGATAATTCAACAACCTCCAAAAGCTCTTTTATGCGTTCTTTTTTTTCTTTTGGAAAAAAATTGGAAAGGTGTTTTCCGATATTTTCTTCTACAGAAATAAATGGCATCAACTCAAACTCCTGCGGGACATATTTCATAAAGTCATAACCAATGGTGAGCTTGAATTTTGGACCTAAAATTTCAGCTTCTTTCCAATAAATTTGTCCTTTATTCAAGTCATGCTCCCCGTGGATCAGTTTTAATAAAGTCGATTTGCCGGAACCGCTCTCACCGATAATGGATAGATGTTCACCTTTGACTACAGTGAATTCGAGGTCCTTTAAGACCAGCGTTTGATGATAAGCGAATGATATATTTTTAACCTGTAGCATTAAATGTCAAAGGTTACTTGGCACAAAATTTTAAATTTATCCTATGGGAGATCCATATACATCACTGATAAATTTATCCTTTTACTTTTTCCTTGGTTTTATTTGGGAGCACCTTAAACCCCATGTTATAAAGTGTAAATCCGAAAATATCCGCATATTCCTCAATACTTTTGGTCACAGGCGTTCCTGCCCCATGGCCTGCATCGGTTTCAATTCGAATGAGGGTTGGGTTGGTCCCTGTTTGTTTACTTTGTAGTTCGGCTGCAAATTTAAAACTATGTGCAGGAACTACCCTATCATCATGGTCGCCTGTGGTCACCAAAGTTGCAGGATATTCAACCCCTTCTTTTATATTGTGCACTGGGGAATAGCCTTTCAAATATTCAAACATCTCTTTACTATCTTCTGCCGTTCCATAATCGTAGGCCCAACCGGCACCCGCGGTAAAGGTATGATAACGAAGCATGTCAAGGACGCCAACTGCTGGTAATGCCACTTTCATTAAATCTGGACGTTGGGTCATGGTTGCGCCAACAAGCAAGCCTCCATTGGATCCTCCACTGATTGCTAGATAATCGGAAGAAGTGTAATTGTTTTCAATTAAATATTCAGCAGCAGCGATGAAATCGTCGAACACATTTTGCTTCTTCATCTGCGTTCCGGCGTCGTGCCATTTTTTCCCGTATTCACCTCCACCGCGTAAATTTGGAACAGCATAGATGCCTCCTTGTTCCATCCAAACAGCATTCACTATGCTGAAGGATGGTGTTTCGCTGACATTAAAACCGCCATAACCATATAATATCGTTGGATTTTTCCCATCTAACTTAATCCCTTTTTTGTAGGAAATAATCATAGGGATTTTTGTACCATCCTTGGAATTATAAAATATCTGCTTGCTTTCAAAATTATCTGAGTTGAAATCTATGGATGGCTTTTTGTAAACTATGGAAGTTCCGTTTATTGGGTTAAGTGCGTAAAGGGTGTTCGGCGTTGTATAATTAGAGAATGAAAAATAAAGGGTAGTATCTTCTTTTTTGCCTCCAAATCCTCCAGCACTTCCCGCACCTGGCAGTTTGATGTCCCTTAATAACGTGCCATTGTAATCATATTGTTTCACTTTTGATATTGCATCCACCATATATTTGGCGAAGAAATATCCAGCACCCGTAGAGGCACTCAACACATTTTCTGTTTCTGGAATGAAATCTTTCCAGTTTTCTGGAGCTGGATTTGAAGCATCAACAGTCACAACCTTCTGGTTTGGAGCATTCCTATTGGTTACCAAAAATAGTTTACTCCCAACATTTTCAAGAACGTAAGTATCACTGTCGGCATCATTGAGAATGGTAATGATTTGACTGTTGGGGTTTGATAAATCCTTCATCAAAAGTTTATTGCCAGAAGTGGAGACCCTTGGATATATGAATAAATATTTTCCATCCTCTGTAACGCTTCCACTAATATATCGATGTTTTTGTTCCGCTATTCCACCATATATCAACTGATCCGTTTTTTGTAAAGTTCCCAATTTATGGTAATATAATTTGTGCTGATCTGTTTTTGCAGATAATTCACTGCCTTTTGGCTTATCATAGCTCGAATAATAGAATCCTTCATTGCCTTTCCAAGAAACAACGCTAAATTTTATGTCAATCAAAGTATCTTCAATTATTTTTCTGTTTTCCGCATCCATAACGATGACTTTTCTCCAGTCGCTGCCACCTTCTGAAATGGAATAGGCGGCAAATTTACTGTCCTTGGAAAAATTCAGTCCACCTAACGAAACAGTTCCATCTTCTGAGAATGTATTCGGGTCCAAGAATACTTCTTCCTTATCTTGCCCTTTTTTCTTTCGATACACTACGGATTGATTTTGCAGGCCATCATTTTTATAGAAATATGTATAATCGCCCTCAATGAAAGGTGCACTAATACGTTCATAATTCCAGACTTCTTGTAAGCGATCTTTTAATTCCTTGCGATATGGAATATTATCCAAATAATTTCCCGTTACCACATTTTGTGATTTTACCCACTCAGATGTTTCTTCGCTTCGATCGTCTTCAAGCCATCGGTAAGGATCTTTGACTTCATTTCCAAAATAGGTGGTTACAGTATCAACGGTTTTCGTTTCAGGATATGTCATTATAACGGCATTACTTTCACTTAATTCTTTATCATTTTTACAAGAAGCAAAAATCAAAACGACTGCGCATGCAATAATTGATTTTTTCATAATTTTCATTAAAATGTTGAGAATCAAAAATAATCAAAAAAGCCCCCACGAGGCCAATTGGGGCCTATTTTAGTATTTTATTAAGATTTTTTACTGTTTTATGAATTTTTGACTTTTAATTGTTTGACCAGAAATAATTCTTAAAATATAAATTCCAGAGGAAAGTGCGGAAACATCGATTAGGGGATTATCAAGTTTTGCATTCATTAGGCGTTTTCCTTGATAGTCAAATATGGTGTAAATGGCATTTGATAAACCTTGAAGATTTGATATATTCAAAACAGCTTTGGTTGGATTAGGGTAAATGATAAGATCATCAACCAAATTTTCCTCTATAGACAAAGTAGAGCCTTCAACAACCGTTATGGGTTGGTTGATAGTTGGATTAAGAACAATGTCTATCAACCCGGATGGCCAATAAATCGTAATGTTATCAATGGTCGTTTGGGTACCAATTCCAAAGTGTGTATTCAGTGTACTCATAAACTCAAAACCTTCCCCGCTTCTTACATCACTAATCTGAACTCCTGAAGCGGTTTGTATTTCTACACGGGCTCCAATACCATTGATGTTGCTCACAGTGCCGACTGTATGAATCGTGATCCAGTTGTTTGGAGTGGTATTGTTCCAATAAATTATGTCGCCGTAATAGGCGTCAATGAATCCATCTTTGTTCAAATCCCCAAAAGAACCATTTTTATAGTTCAGTTCATTGGAATCGATTTCTGTAAAGGTAAGGTCACCATTTCCGTAAAGAATAACTCCGTTACAAAGTATGTCGAGAATACCATCATTATCCAAGTCATAAGTTACATTTTCATGCCCAATGGTGCTAACTGCAAGCACCCCAGATGCCGATGTGACATCAGTAAAGGTGGCATTTCCATTGTTTCTCATTAGTTTATGGGTCCCAGAACTTGCGCCAACAAAAACGTCCATATCCCCATCATTGTCATAGTCGCCCCATGATGAAGACCATGTTTGCATGGGATCTGCAAGGTTAGCGATGGCGGCATTTTCGGTGAAAGTGCCATCACCATTATTCGTCAACAGTGCATTGGTACGTCTTGGAATTTCTCCGCCACATTTGGCAATGAACATGTCCAAATCCCTATCGTTGTCATAATCAATCCAAATAGAGCCATAATTGCCTCCTGAAGGAAAATCCCCCAAACCACCTTGGTTAAAGGAAAGATTGCCATTACCATCATTGAGATAGAATACATTCGGTGCGACATCGTGACAGACAAAGGCATCCAAGTGCCCATCTGCATTGATATCAGCAAAATTGGAACGTTGAGAAAAAACATATTCCGATCCGGAAATTTCTGTAAATCCCGTACCTGTGTTATTTGCCTTCATAAAGGTAACACCTGAGCCACCTCCATACAGCAAATCGGTGTACCCATTTTTATCAAAATCGGCTGCCGCAATACTCCAGCTTGGAAGAAAATCAGCTGCCGATGTGGTAATGTTTACTTCATTGAAGCCACCACCACTCAATTGATAAAACGTTTTTATATTGGTCGAAGAAACGGAAACAATATCGTCCAGAAAGTCGCCATTCATATCCACTACGGTCATGTCATATCCAGAAACTGGAAAAGGCTCTTGAATAAAATTGACCCGTGAAGGAAGCAAGGTGGTAAAATTAACAGGACCAATCCAATTGCTGTAATCTCCATTTCCACAATTGCCCCTAACATATACTTCATAAGCGGTGTTCTGAATTAGACCAGTTGCCAAGTATGGATCATTAGTTGCGGTTTCTATCCCAGATCCTGTAGGTACACCGGTTCCAGCAGGTTGTATGGAAATTTCCCATAAAGTTTCATTATTACCTTCTTGCCAGTAAATACTAGCTGTAGTTACTGCAACACTTGACACTGTTAAATTGATAAGGTTAGGGCAGGCCGGTGGTGTTTGGGAAAGTATGGTTGGTGAATCAAAGCAAAAACCCCAACCCCACACGCCGTTGTCATCATATGATATTCTGTATTTAAAGTTGGTCAATTGATTGGAATCAAAATTTGCAATATTCAATTCGACGGAACTATAGTTCTCCCTATTCCCATTACAAAAATTGTCAGTTGGAGCGTTGGCTGTGCCCGACAATGAATCGCCCCAATTGACCCAATTGGCAGAATTGGAATCCCAATATTGAACTCTCAATAATTCGCCAATATCATTGAAAACATAAGTTGAATTGACGGTCAACCAAGTTTCTCCGGCATTATAAGCATTGGTAAGATTGATTACAGGCGATTGAGCCGCAATGTTATCCTGATGTCCGTTGCCCGCATCATCATCATCATATGCAAAATTTGAACTTGTTGTTGGATTTGCTTCAAAGACAATCGCCGAATTAATATAATTCCCCGTTAAGGTCCAATTGGCATTGGGCCAATTGGCTGGTTGATTAAGGACTTGACCTGCACCGATATAATAAAGTGTCAGAAAAAATAAAATGGAGAGCGTAATTTTTTTCATGTTAATAAATTTAGTTTAATCGCATTCATAATTAAGTGTGTTGATCCATTCTTCGATAAGTCTTACGCCTTCATCATGCTTTAAGGTTCTTCCCAATAATGGCATTCGGTATTGTTCCTGTATGGAGCTTAATCTAAAAACCAACAGTGAACTGGCTGTGTTGCCAGGCACAATTATTTTGGTAAAGGGCTCAATTTGCGTATCTGGGGTTACACAAACCCCTATGTTGGTATCATCATCATTCTCTGCGAAGGCAAAACGCATGGGTCTGTATTCGCAATAGCTTTGGTTGGAATGACAGTGTGCACAATTAATGTCCAAATAAGAACGAACTCTTTGCTCCAAGGGTTTTGAATTATCATCCCAAGCAATGGTGGAAACAATCTCCAATGGTAGATTGTCCTGTAAATAGTCTTCATTTATCCATTTGGACAATTGATTATTCGGCCCGTCGGAATATGTATATGATTTGTTTAAATTTTGAGGTTTTGGGCCTATTGGCAAAGGTGTGCCAAATTTATTATGACACGTAAAACATTCAGTCGGGGAAGGAATCCGATAGTTTACAGTTTTGGTGGCGTTGTTTTCAGACCATTGCAAATTCACAACACTTCCTGAATTTGTAAACACGGCTTCTGATTGAGTCTCATTCCATATATAAGTGGCGAATGCCCAGCCCTCATTTGTTTTATACATCAATCGGGTCTCGAGAATTTTCGTGCTATTATCCGGAAGTACATTTTCAAAATAAAAATTTTTTATCAAAACAGCGCCAATGGGAAAATCCAAGGAAGAATAATCATTAGTGTAAGTTGCCTTTACACCCGTAGGCATCCATACAAATCGTTTTTTACGTGCATAATCACTAAACAATGAAGAATTAAGATCGAAGGGCAAAACACCCGAAACGGGATTCAGGTCCTTTAATTCGCCTTCAAAAAAATTGTATGCTGATAAAGTTGGATAGGGAACTTCTTCTAAATTAAAATTAACATTGGATACTGCAAATACTGAGAGAGTAACAATGGATGTAGAACAATTGGAACTGCTGCAAATAGTATACGAGAAAGAATCATTGCCATTAAAACCACTGAACGGTGTATATTTAATTATATCATCCGAAGGATCACTAGGAGTATTGGACAAAATTTCCAAGGTTCCATTTTGGGAATTGCTTACTGATAAAGTACCTTGGGTAGGGACATTAATATCGTTTGACAACACATCCATTTCTATGGAATTGTTTTGAGCTACCTGATAAATGTCATCTACGGCATTAACAGATAGTGGAATATAGGCATCGTCAGAGCCACATGAAAAATAGAAGATGAAAGAAACAATTATTAACTGATAATAATTCTTACGTTTTAACATTTTAAGTCATAAAAAGCTACTAATTTATAATATAAAATCAAAACCACTAAATTTTAATTGACTTATTAATTGAAAAAAGCAGTGTATAGAATCAATGCCCGCTCATTTAATAATGCAATTTCATTTAAATAGAAGAAGACCTTGATTTTTAGACCCTAAGAATATCCAAAACTCCAATAAGGTATAGTACAAAATTTTACTTTCCTTTGGCTTTTAGTGAAATCTGCCTAAAGAAAATTAGAAGTTAAATTAGATTGTGAGCGATTAAATATTCCGCTATCTGTATGGTATTTGTGGCTGCTCCTTTGCGCAAATTGTCACTTACAATCCAAAGGTTTAATGAGTTGGGCTGTGAGCCATCCCTTCTAATCCGTCCCACAAACACATCGTCCTTTCCATTTGCATAAATTGGCATTGGATAAGTATTGGTGTCAATATTGTCTTGCACCACCACACCGTTGGTTTTGCTTAATATCTGTCTAACTTCATGTATGTCAAAATCAGTTCCGAATTCAACATTCACCGCTTCGCTATGTCCGCCTGAAGTTGGAATCCGAACTGCAGTTGCTGTGACCGCAATTGTTTTATCGTCTAGGATTTTTTGGGTTTCACGTACCAATTTCATCTCTTCTTTGGTGTATCCGTTTTCTTCGAACACATCACAATGTGGAATGGCATTTTTGTGTATTGGATAATGATAAGCCATTTCTCCTTTGATGCCGGCAAGTTCATTTTCCAATTGCTTTACAGCTTTTAACCCTGTTCCTGTAATGGACTGGTAAGTAGAAACCACAATGCGTTTGATTTTGTATTTTTTATGAAGGGGCGCTAAAACCATAACCATTTGAATCGTGGAGCAATTGGGATTCGCAATGATTTTATCGTCTTTGGTAAGTTGATTGGCATTGATTTCCGGCACCACCAATTTTTTAGTGTGGTCCATTCGCCATGCCGATGAATTGTCAATAACTGTGGTTCCGACTTCAGCGAATTTTGGAGCCCATTCCAAGGATGTGCCTCCACCGGCTGAAAACAATGCGATGTCAGGTTTCATTGAAACAGCCTCTTCTAAGCCTATGACTTGGTAATCTTTATTTTTAAAAGGAATAATTTTCCCAATGGATTTTTCTGAAGCAACCAATATCAATTGCGTAAAGGGAAAATTTCGCTCTTCCAAAACTTTTAACATCACTTCGCCTACCATTCCTGTGGCACCAACGACTGCTACTCTCATTTCTCTAAATTTTAATTGCAAAAATAGATAATTAATTACTTCGATTTTTTAAAAATTTACCAAAAAAATAACCCGATTCCTTTAAGGATCGGGTTTAAGTTAGAATATGTAGAGTGACGGTGTTATTTTTTAAGTGCGTCTCTAATTTCTTTCAACAAATCAATTTCCGTCGGTCCGGGAGGTGGCGCAGGAGTTTCTTCTTTTTTGGCTCTTATTTTGGCATATGCTTTCACAATCATGAACAGCACAAAACCAACAATAATCAAATTGATAATGGAGTTGATCCACTTGCCGTACATAATGGCATTCTCTGGCGTGACCACAGCGCCCTCAGGCCCTATTACAGCTGGAGAAAGCACATATTTCATATCTGCAAAATCCACGCCACCAGAGATCTCACCAACAATAGGCATCATAATATCGGTCACAAACCCATTGACAACCAAGCCCACGGCACCTGCTAGCAATACGGCCACTGCCAAGTCAATGACATTGCCGGTCATTATAAAATTCTTAAATTCTTTCCACATAATAGTTATTTTAGTTAGTTATTATGTGTCTAATTTATGAAAAAAATGGAAATGTTAAAAAGGAGGGGATTTTTTATTTATTGATATAACGTTTGACACGCTGCGAGATAGCAGTAATTAATTCGTAGGAAATCGTATTGGCGCGGTGAGCCAAATCATTCGCTGTGTAATTCGCATCAAATATAATGACCTCATCCCCAGCTATGCAGTCAATTCCTGTAATATTGACCATAATCATATCCATACAGACATTGCCAATTAAAGGCGC
>JBGTDZ010000353.1:0-5009 GCA_041748055.1 Aquaticitalea sp. | reverse complement strand
TGTGCATTGTTGAATGAACCAGATGATTTCAAGAAAGAAAAGAGCATCACAATTGCGCGTGCCGAAAAAAAGCTCATCAAAAACACCAAATTGCTTCTAGGGCGAAAATCACAGAAAAAGCGCGTACGGCTAATGGTCACGATACCATCCGAAGCTGCCGACAATTATCAAATGATTGAGGACTTCGTATTGCAGGGCATGAATTGCGCTCGCATTAATTGTGCCCACGATACTGAAAAAGAATGGATTGCAATGGCAAAGCACATTCGTAAAGCGGCCACAAAACACAAACACTTGGTAAAAATTGCCATGGATTTGGGTGGTCCAAAAATCAGGACTTCCATAACTTCTGGCGCTTCCTCTTCAATATTGCTCAATAAAGGCGATACTGTTGAAATTATTGATGACAGCTTACCATTTTCAAAGGGAATGAAACAAATGCGATGCACCTTTCCGGAAATTATTTCAAAAGTAAAACCGGGTGAACCTATTTATTTTGATGACGGAAAAATTGAAGGCGTTATTACATATGTGGAAGATAAAAAAATAGGGGTCAACATCACGCGTTGTAAGCTTGAAGGGTCGAAACTAAAATCGGACAAAGGCATCAATCTACCTGAATCCAATTTGGGAATTGCGGGATTGACACAAAAAGACAAGGAGGATTTTGTAATCATCGCCAAATATTCTGATATCGTCAATTTTAGTTTCGTCAATACCACGGATGACCTGGATGATTTATGCCATTTAATCGAAACCCATAAGGCCAATCATTTGGGAATCATATTAAAAATTGAAACAAAGTTGGCCTATAATAATTTAAAGGACATCCTCTTGGCCACCACAACCAAAGAGAATGCATTTGGGGTTATGATTGCAAGAGGCGATCTTGCCATAGAAGTGGGTTGGCTAAACAGTGGCCGGGTTCAAAATGAAATCCTGCGCATGTGTACTGCTGCGCACACGCCTGTTATTTGGGCGACTCAAGTGCTGGAAAATCTGGCAAAAAATGGCATTCCTTCGCGATCGGAAATTTCAGATATCAACAATGCCTTAAAAGCTGAATGCATCATGCTCAATAAAGGACCGTACATGCTGGATGTCATGCAATTTTTAAATGAAGTTTTGAAAAATGAAGAACTGTTTCAGCATAAAAACGAAACTATGCTTCCTGCACTGAAACGGTTATAGATAAAACAAAAAACCTTGCCAATCATATAATTAGCAAGGATAAGGAACAATTTGGTGTTACCACCTGTGACCCGGCTGGGGCTCGAACCCAGGACCCCAACATTAAAAGTGTTGTGCTCTACCAGCTGAGCTACCGAGTCTTTCGTTTTACGAGGGTGCAAATATAAAAACGTTTAATTTATAATGCAATGCTTTTTTGATATAAATTTGTTTTTTTTAAAAGATAATTCTTCAAGCTATTTAAAATCAAATTATAACGCTTTCTATGACAATTTTTTTAATTGGATATATGGGTTCAGGAAAGTCAACCATAGGCCAAAAGCTTTCTACAATATTAAAATACGAATTTGTGGACTTGGACACTTATATTGAAGATAAGGAAGGAAAATCTATCCCTGAATTGTTTAAATCAAAAGGCGAAATTTATTTTAGGAAAATCGAAAATCAATATTTGAAGGAAGTACTAAAATTTCATTCTGCAATAGTATCATTAGGCGGCGGAACACCTTGTTATGGCAATAATATGGACATTATTAAGTCTACAAATGACACTAAAAGTATTTATTTAAAAGCATCGATTCCTCAATTGGCCGAACGTCTAATGAAGGAAAAAAATAACCGACCATTAATTTCCCATATTAAAAACCCCGAAGGGCTTATTGAATTTATAGGTAAACATTTATTTGAGCGTTCTTTTTTTTATACTCAAGCAAACATTACTATTTCTGTTGACAGTAAATCCATAAATGAAATTGTTGAGGAAATAATAATGGAATTATTTTAAATAGGCCTCAAATTCCTTTCCCTCCAAAACCACTTCCACATGTTCGTTCAAGGAAGTTGACAACGATATTCCTTTATAATCAGCCTTTACGGGAAATTTTTTGTGGTTGCGATTAACCAAAACCGCAGTTTTGAATTGTTTCAATGGTACTTCCAGAAAATGTTTCACGCCATAAATTAAGGTGCCTCCGGAATTGAGCACATCATCTATCAAGATAATTGATTTGTTTGAGTACTCCTCTTTGGTCAATGAGGTTGTTACAGGATTTAAAGGAATTTTTTTGTCAACTGTTACCTTGCACAGTATGGATTTCAATTCAGAAATCTTATCCAAATTCAATTTTATTTTTTGGGCAAGCATATAGCCATTGTTTTCGATGCCGGCCAGAACCACTTCTGTTTCATTCACGTTGCTCTCATAAATTTGATAGGCAATACGTTTGATTTTGTGGTTAATTTCATTATGTGTCAAAATAATGTGCTTTGTGAAGGTCATGAAGTCAGAGTTTGTTCAAAGATAAAAAAGAGTTTTTTCAATCTGGGTCTTTGTCCTCATAAAAATCATCAATATTCCTACGGTCTTTTTTGGTTGGTCTTCCAACTCCTTTTTTGCGATAATAATCTTTGGAATATTTGAGCATTTCCTGCGCATCAAAGGCTTCTTTGGGCGTTGTATCGGTTCTATAAATGTCCACCAATTTTGCGCCCACTCGGTTGGGAGGGATGTCATTGACGGTCAATTGATAACTGATTTGGTCTTTGCGTAACGAAATCTTATCGGTCGGGTAAACTTCCCTACTTGGCTTCACCACCTGTTCATTGACCCTTATATGTCCTTTTTTGCATGCTTCAGTGGCAATTGTCCTTGTTGCGTAATACCTCACACACCAAAGAAACTTATCGATTCGCATATTAAAATAATAAAAAACTACGTTAATGTTATTGTACAAAAATATTATAATATTGTATCTTGCACCCCAAAAATAAGCAAAATACCTTCTGTCATTCCTCTACAATATTGAATGATATAAAAATTGAAACCATGAAAATCAAATACTATGTTATTTTATCCCTTGTTCTAATAACTGTCTTCACATCATGCAAGAAAGATGATGATAGTGATTTTGTGGCAACACCACCAAGAGACCGCACAGCACAGCAAATTGTAGATAAAGACTCCCTATTGAATTATTTTGAAACACATTATTATAATGCCTTTACATTTGAAACTCCGGGCGATCATACAATTTCTGAACTTATTATTTCTGAATTGCCTCAAGATGCAAATGGAAATGATTTGCAATTATTGAGCACTTCAGAATTATTGGAAACCCATATTGCAACTTTTGCTGATGTTGAATACGAATATTACATCTTGAGATTAAATACGGGAGGCGGTAAATCTCCAAATTTTACAGATAAGGTAAGGGTTATTTATTCTGGCAACCTCATGGATGGACTTATATTTGACAGTGCGGTTAATCCAATTGATTTTCAGTTGGTGGATTTTAATGGCTTTGGCGTAATAGAGGGTTGGAGACGCGTTTTTCCTAGATTTAAGGCGGCCGAATCTTTCGTTGATGCTGGTGATGGAACCATTTCATATTCCAATTATGGGTTGGGAGTGATGTTTTTACCTTCAGGATTGGCCTATTACAATGTTACTCCTTCAAACGATATTCCTCAGTACTCAAATTTGATTTTTAAATTTCAATTGTTTCAAACGGAAGTTAACGATCACGACAATGATGGTATTCCTTCCTATTTAGAAGATATCAATAATGACGTAAGTATTATCAATGACGACACTGATGGCGATTTACTTCCCAATTTTGTTGATACTGACGATGATGGCGATGGCATCGCTACAATAGATGAACTACAAGCCATGACTTATACAGTCGACACCAATCTTGGTGAAACCGAGCCTGAATTATCCAGTGGTGAGTTTGAAAGAAGCAGAACATTAACTGCAGGTATCATCACTATCAACACAGTTAAGATCATGGATTCCAATTCGAATAACATTGGAGATTATTTAGAGATTTCAATTACTATCAATTATAATGAATAAAGAAAGCCGGTACTAGACCGGCTTTCTTTATATTTATAAAATTCAGGCTATAATATAAACGACAAGCTCAAAATGAGTTGGTCAGGCCGTGTATCAATTATGCTGACCACACCAGTTCCAATATTGTTATTTATGAAGGTTGCTTCATTATCGTTAAATCCGCGTTCATAACGGAGGTCAACTCCAATTTTGTTGAAATTCAAGCCAATTCCAAAATTAAGGCCTACACTGAAATCATTCTTAACATCGTCGATTGTGATACCGTCAAATTCAGTATCTACAATATATTGGAATGATGGCCCTGCAAATACGCTTATTGGACCCAAAATCTTTGCACCGATCAATAAGGGAGCATCAAATTTTTTCATTAGGAAATCATCATTGTCATAAGTGCTTTTGGTACTGGTATATACCAATTCGGGTTTGAAGTAAAGTTTGTCTCCAATTTTCCCATATACACCAATATGATAACCAATATTACGGTCTGGATTTTTGGCATTGGAACCTATGGATTCAAAGTAATCACCGTTGCCGTTATAATTAAGGCCACCTTTGAGACCAAAGCCACTTCCGTTTTGGGCATGTATCGCCATATTACTGGCAAAAGCCACAAGAATTGCAATAACTAAATTTTTACCCACGGCAAACATTGGGTTTGGACGATTGTGAAGATTTTTCAAATTTGTCATACTATTAGATTTTAGGGTTTTGATCTGTCTAATCAAAAACGCTGCCAATCTATTTTTATTTTCTTTTCACCACTTTTTTAACAGCGCTGACGATGGCTTCACTGTTCAAGCCATATTTATCCATAAGTTGTGAAGGTGTTCCAGATTCGCCAAAAGTGTCCTGGGTTGCCACAAACTCTTGGGGGGTTGGGTAATGTTGAGCCAAAACACCCGACACACTCTCGCCTAGGCCACCTAGATAATTATGTTCTTCAGCGGTGACGATGCAACCA
>JBGTDZ010000352.1:0-3109 GCA_041748055.1 Aquaticitalea sp. | reverse complement strand
GATCTCACCAACAATAGGCATCATAATATCGGTCACAAACCCATTGACAACCAAGCCCACGGCACCCGCTAGCAATACGGCCACTGCCAAGTCAATAACATTGCCGGTCATTATAAAATTCTTAAATTCTTTCCACATAATAGTTATTTTAGTTAGTTATTATGTGTCTAATTTAAGAAAAAAATGGAAATGTTAAAAGGGTGGGAATTTTTTATTTTTTGATATTACGTTTGACACGCTGCGAGATAGCAGTAATCAATTCATAGGAAATTGTATTGGCGCTATGGGCCAAATCATTCGCTGTGTAATTCGCATCAAATATAATGACCTCATCCCCAGCTATGCAGTCAATTCCTGTAATATTGACCATAATCATATCCATACAGACATTGCCAATTAAAGGCGCTTTTTTACCATTGATAATCACATAGCCCACTCCATTCCCATAAATACGACCGATGCCATCGGCATGTCCAATAGGGATTGTAGCAGTCGTTTGAGAAGCTTCACTTTTAAATGCACGATTATATCCAACAGATTCCCCTTTATCAATATGATGGATTTGGGAAATGACCGATTTTAAGCTCGCAATGGGTTTGAAATTTTTATCTTCCTTTTCAGAATTTCCAAAACCATAAAGACCTATGCCACTTCTTACCATATCGAAATGTGCTTCAGGATAATTCAAGATTCCCGAGGTGTTGCACATGTGAAGCATTGGTTCGTATCCAAAAGTAGTACGGAAATTTGAAATTATCTTTTTAAAGAATAAAATTTGATTCAATGTAAATTCAGTTTCATTTAAATCCTCACTTGCAGCCATGTGCGAAAAAATTGATTTCACTTTAATGGCTGATGTATTTTTTAATTTTGAATGGATATCGTGAATATCGGTTTCCAAAAACCCAAGCCGGTTCAAACCCGTATTGAATTTTAAATGTACTGGATAGTTGGTTTGATTTTCTCTTGTTGCCATTTCAATAAATTCATCCAATACCTTATGGTTGTAAACACTCGGTTCCAAACAGCGATCTATCAAAATTTTGAAGCTGACCGGTAAGGGATGCAGGACCAAAATGGGCTTGGTAATTCCTGCATCACGTAGCACAACACCTTCATGTGTATAGGCTACAGCAAAATAATCGACCCCCAAATCCTGAAGATATAATGCTATTTCGTTGGCATCATTTCCATATGCAAAAGCTTTTACAACTGCCAAAAATTTAGTTTTTTCGCTTATTCTGCTTTTAAGATATTCGAAATTGTGCCGTAGGGACTTTAAATCAATTTGGAGAATGGTTTCTTGTGATTTAGACATTGGAGTTTTTCGGTTTTGCTAAGACTTCCTCTGCCTCGTTCACTTTCATATTGCGCACTTTGTCTCGGAGAATTGCTTTATAGAATGCGCCACGGCTCAATGGTTCATATTCGTCTATTTCACCAAGCAATACAAGTGCATCACTTTTGGATTTTCGGTAACTATACTGAGCAAGATTTCCAGTTCGGGTGCAAATGGCATGTACTTTCGTTACATATTCGGCAGTCGCCATCAAATGTGGCATGGGCCCAAAAGGATTTCCTTTAAAATCCATATCCAATCCGGCCACGATAACCCTGACACCTTTATTGGCCAGATCATTGCAGACCCGCACAATTTCGTCATCGAAAAACTGTGCCTCGTCAATTCCAACCACATCACAACCATCGGCTAATATTGGAATGTTTGCAGCGGCCGGAACCGGTGTAGAGCGAATTTCATTTGCATCATGTGAAACGACTCTATCTTCGTTATAACGCACATCAATGGTGGGTTTAAAGATTTCGACCTTTTGTTTCGCAAACTGCGCTCGCTTAAGCCTACGAATCAATTCCTCTGTCTTGCCAGAGAACATAGAGCCACAAATCACTTCAATCCACCCAAATTGTTCTTTGGGATTTACTGTATTTTCAAGAAACATTTTGTAATTTTAACACTAAAACGAAGTCAATCTACGTTTTTATAAAGGTGGCGTAAATTTATTAAAAATCAAAAGCATAAATCAGATTTAAAGTTAAAAAAGTTATGAAGAAAAAGTTGGAATCGGAATTAGTGAGTATTGCCCATAGAATTTTGAAATTGAAAGGTAAAGAAGATGTGGTAAAAATGCATTTTGAAGTGGGACAACTTTACGAAAAATTGTCGGTTTTGAAATTTGCACACGAAAATTTTGAAAAAGGGATTCCAACCATTGGAAGTGATTCCTCATTTTTTTCGATGTTGGATGAAGCCTTCAACAATAAAATAAGCGATAATATAGAACGCGAAGATAAAATTTATGTCAATCTTGATGAAATTGAGGATGATGGAATCATGGAGCCAGTCATGGAAAAAATCAAGGACATGGTGGCTCAAATGCCTCAGGAAACACAGCAGATTGATTCAATTTTTGAGCAAAACACTTCAAAAAATCATAACCTAAAACAAGATTTTGATGAGCTGACCGCAGATTTTAGGAACATTCCAGTCTTTGATCCCGTTAATACATCACAGCATTCTAGTCGGGAAAGTGTAAAAAAATCCTTAAATGATAAACTCAAATCTGGTGGCATACAGATAGGTTTGAATGACAAAATAGCCTTCATTAAGCACTTGTTCGAAGGAAGTAGGGAAGATTATGAAAGGGTACTTTCCCAAATAAATACTTCCGATTCCTTCGTGGAGGCAAAAAATTTGATTCAGAATATAGTCAAACCAGACTATAATAATTGGAAAGGCAAAGAAGAATTTGAGGAACGCTTTATCATGATTATTGAAAGTAAGTTTGATTAATGAGCAAACTTTACATCGTACCAACTCCCATAGGAAATTTAAAAGACATGACTTTTAGAGCCATTGAAGTTCTAAAAGATGTTGATTTAATATTAGCGGAGGACACTAGAACTTCAGGTAAGTTATTGAAGCATTACGAAATCACCACGCGGTCGCAATCGCACCATATGCACAACGAGCATAAAACGCTGGCCAATCTCATCCAAAAAATAAAAAGTGGTACCAAAGTCGCTTTGATCAGTGATGCTGGAACACCTGCAATTTCCGATCCAGGGTTTTTACTGGTTCGTGCTTGTATTG
>JBGTDZ010000351.1:0-12771 GCA_041748055.1 Aquaticitalea sp. | reverse complement strand
AAAAAATTTGATTCGCAATTTACGACAAAATATGCCGTGCAATAAATATTTCATATATTTGTAATCCAATCTCGTGCGAACGGGATTTTTTTTATGCGGTCTTCACATTGTGTAGATTCTGCATTTTATAATGTAAACGTTGAAGTCATGAGTAAAGTATCTTATTACACCGAGGAAGGATTAAAAAAATTAAGGGAAGAACTGAACCATCTTAGGGATGTGGAACGACCAAAAGCGTCGCAAGCCATCGCGGAAGCTAGGGATAAAGGCGATTTGAGCGAAAATGCCGAGTATGATGCTGCCAAAGAAGCACAAGGCATGCTTGAAATGAAAATTGCCAAGCTCGAAGAAGTAAATTCAAATGCACGTTTGATAGACGAATCGCAATTGGATAGTACAAAAGCCTTGGTATTGTCTAAAGTGAAATTGAAAAACCAGACCACTGGCAAGGTAATGACCTACACCTTGGTTGCAGATGGCGAAGCTGACCTGGCGGCAGGCAAAATTTCCGTCAATTCTCCAATAGGTAAAGGATTGCTAGGTAAGTCGGTCGGTGATGTTGCTGATATTCAAGTGCCAAATGGCGTCATGAAGTTTGATATTTTGGAAATCAGTAGAGATTAAATTTACAAGGGTTCACATCATAAAGCAAATAGTCCTGTTCATGTAAAACGAACAGGATTTTTCTTTTTATATTTACATTGAAATAGACAACAGTTAGATGGCAAGCATTTTCACAAAAATCATCAATGGCGAAATTCCCTGTTACAAAGTAGCGGAAACTGAGGATTTCATCGCTTTTTTGGATGTCAATCCTAATGCCAAGGGCCACACGCTTTGCGTCCCTAAAATTGAAGTCAACAAACTCTTTGAATTGGATGAAATAACTTATGTCGGATTAATGGAATTTTCCCGAAGCGTTGCCATAGCTTTGGAAAAAGCAGTTCCGTGCAAACGAGTTGGCATGACGGTCATTGGGTTGGAAGTACCTCACGTCCATGTGCATCTGATACCTTTGAATTCCATGGATGATGCACGATTTATCGATAAGGTGAAACTTGAAAAGGAAGAATTTGAAGCCATAGCCAAAAGCATACGTGACCGACTTTAATTGTTGAACAAATAGATATTCAGTATTACAACAATAACTATGGCAGTAACCAATAGAATCCAAGTCAGCTTTTTCAATTTAAAGGTTGTTGATTTGGGGATGAAAGCTTTCTGCTGATATTCAAAAATACGCTCGATTTCTTCTGTCCAGCGCACAGGAAAAATTTCAGTGCTGCATGTTTTACTTATCATAGCATGTTTGACGTCTTTCGAAATGGCTTTATAGAAAGCATTTTCCACAAATTTCTGCCTAAAGGTCAATTGCAAACCATCTTTTGAGTAACATTCAGGGCAATGGTTATTCAGTTCGACTTCTTTTACGGTGAAAAATTTCTCTTCCATTAGATAAATATACTAAACTATTTTTAAAGAGATTTGCATGGTTGTGCCTTTGCCCATTGCGGAATGTAGCACTTTTATTCTCCCGTTGTGATAATCTTCAATGATACGTTTTGCCAACGAGAGACCCAGTCCCCAACCGCGTTTTTTACTGGTAAACCCAGGCTCAAATATTTTGTGATATAAATTTTTGTGAAGTCCCTTCCCGGTATCTTCAATATTGATTTTCACATATTTATCCGTTTGAAAAATAGAAACTTTCAGTGTGCCTTTTCCTTTCATGGCATCAATGGCATTTTTGACCAAATTCTCAATGGTCCAGCTATATAATTGAGCATTTAAATCGACATAAATGGGTGACTCTGGTGCTGAAATCTGAAAATTAATCAAACTGGAAGAACGTGCCTTTAAATATTCATAGGAATCCACCGTTTCATGCACAATATCTGATTTTATAAGTGTTGGGACCGATCCAATTTTACTGAAACGATCCGTTATAGTTTGAAGGCGGTTGATATCCTTTTCAATCTCCAAAAGATAGGAAGGATTGACATGCTCTGATTTCAATATTTCTGTCCAGCCTACCAATGATGATAATGGCGTACCAATTTGGTGTGCGGTTTCCTTTGCCATTCCTGTCCAAAGCTTATTTTGTGTCGCTATTTTGGAGCTTCTATAAAAGAAATAAACCACTGCTGCAAAAAGAATGATAATCAATAGCAAAGCGAGTGGATAGTATTTTAGTTTATTCAGTAAATCGGAATTGCCGTAGTATATTGTAGAATAAACCCTGTCTCCAAAACGTACTTCCAATGGCTGATTTTCATTTTTGAATTTTAGGATAAGTTCTTGTATGTATGTGCTATCCTTCGCTTTCTCTTCATCGATATTGTTATATTCAATACTGCCATCTTTATTGACCTTAATCATTGGTGTTGTGGCATTACTCGATAAAATCCCAATGGGCAACTCCCCAATATCGGCATCTAGGTCTGTGCTTTTATAAAGTTCCTGCTGTGCTAAAGACCAATTTTGCATCTTGGTACGCTCTTCGGCCTTAAAATTTTGAAAGAAAATATAAGTGTTCCAAAGAATCAATGAAATGATGATAAACGAGGCCACAATGATAAGCCAACGCAAAATATTTCGATTCATTTTAAATGTCATTCGCCGAATTTTCAATTTTAAATATAATGCAATTATGTTAATATTATTGTCTGATAATCGGTTAAATCATTTTTATAGGTTTATCATAATCGTTACATTTGTTTCCTAACAATTTTTTGATGATATCTTTTGACCCGAAAGACCTTTCAACAGGAAGACTTCATGGTTATTTATTGAGCGCTGTTGCACCACGGCCCATTGCCTTTGCAAGTACTGTGGATATTGATGGTAATCCTAATTTGTCACCATTTAGTTTTTTTAATGTGTTTAGTGCCAATCCGCCCATAATGGTTTTTTCGCCGGCACGCCGCGTACGCGACAACACCGTAAAACATACTTTGGAGAATGTGGAAGCAACGAGGGAAGTGGTCATCAATGTTGTTAATTACGAGATGGTACATCAAACATCCTTGAGCAGTACGGAATATGCCAAAGGTGTCAATGAATTCGAAAAGGCCGGTTTTACCATGTTGAAATCCGACAGAGTAAAACCCTTTCGGGTGGCAGAATCACCTATACAATTCGAGTGTAAAGTAAATGATATCATTTACCTAGGAAATGAAGGGGGCGCAGGTAATTTGGTTATTTGTGAAGTCGTTAAATTTCATATTACCGAAGAAGTTTTGGACGAAAATAACCTCATCGTTCAAGAAAAACTCGACTTGGTGGCTAGGGCTGGAGGTGATTATTACAACAGGGCCAAGAAAGGTTTTTTTGAAATTCCAAAACCGCTCCAAAAATTGGGAATAGGCGTCGATGCCATGCCTGATGACATAAAAAACAGTATGATTTTAACTGGTAACGACCTGGGAATGTTGGGTAATGTTTCAACACTGCCATCAAAACAGGAAATCGAGAATTTTATCACAGAAGTCAGCGAGCGTTATCCCAATATTAAGCAAATGGCGCATCGCGAAAAGCACAAAATTGCACAAAACTATTTGAGTTATGGGGAAATCGAAAGAGCTTGGAAGCTTTTGCTCTCTTAAATCAAATTTTTTAAAGTGAATGAATAGAGTTTTAATAGAGAATAATAATCAATAGTAATAATAGAATAAATAATAAGTAACATGGAAGTATTAGGAAAAATTAAAATGATAGGCGACATCCAAACTTTTGGAGCCAATGGTTTCAAAAAGCGAGAGTTGGTTGTCACTACTGAAGAGCAGTACCCGCAACATATTATGATTGAATTTGTTCAGGATAAAGCGGATTTGTTAAACAATTTCCAAATTGGACAGAACGTAAAGATCAGCATCAATTTAAAAGGGCGTGAGTGGGTAAACCCACAAGGCGAAACCAAATATTTCAATTCCATACAAGGTTGGAGAATGGAAAATATTCAAGAAGGAGCGCAAGGTAACATGCCTCCCGTAGCCCCGTCGGAAGCGTTTGCAACTGCAAATGACCTTAATGAGGACGATCATGACGATCTGCCTTTTTAAAATAAAAAAATTCCCTTCCTCCCGATAGCTATCGGGATTCAAGGGGATGTGCATTTGTTCCGCGCCAACCTTCATTATGATCAATTAATAATAGATTGGTTCAATTATGGAAAATAAAAAATACATTTTCGTCACAGGTATTACAGGAAATCAAGGTGGAGCTGTTGCAAAACACCTTTTGGCAAAAAACAATTCTGTTATTGGCTTGACACGTAATGCAAATTCAGAAAAAGCGAATGCTTGGAAGGAAAAAGGGGTTACAATTATTGAAGGGGATATTGATAATCCTAATTCTTTTCAATCTTATCTTGATAAAGCTTCAACAATATTTTTAGTGCAAGCTTTACAAGCAAAAGATAAAGAGATACAGCAGGGTAAACAATTTATTAACGCAATAAGGCCTGAAAATGATACCCATTTAGTATACTCCTCTGTAATTGGAGCAGATTTAAATACGGGTATACCGCATTTCGAGAGCAAGTTTGAACTAGAAAATCATATAAAATCTAAAAATCTTAATTATACGATACTTCGACCAGCTTCTTTTTATGAAAATCATTTGTTCCCACGAGTCGCTAGTGACATTATAAAAGGAAAGTATGTTTCTCCTCTCAATAAAATTTGTAAACTACAAATGATAGGAATTGACGATATTGGGAAAATAGCTGCTGATGTAATTTCTAACAAAGAAAAATACAACAATAAAACAATTTCTATCGCTACCGATGAATGGCAGATTGGTAACATTCCCCAATTATTTTCAAACGCCATAAATAAGCAAGTAAAATATAAAAAACTACCAGGTATTATTACGCGATTAGCTATGGGAAAAGATCTTTCAAAAATGTTTAAGTATATGAATCAGAACAACTTTTGTGTGATAGACAACATTCAAGAGTTTAGGGACAAATTCAATATAAGTGGTGACTTCAGAACTTGGGTCAATAAAAATTTCAAACCACAAACCAATAATAATTAACGAAAGCATTACATGTTAGATTTGAACAACCTTAAATATGCCGACAGATAATAGACTTATCGGTATAAAGACGGCAATGTTCAAACCAAATCCAATATAATTATGTGGTGGGATTTTTGATTTTATAAAAAAAGTCCCAATCTTTCAATTGGGACTCCAAAGTTGTGGTTTTAGGTTGACCTTTATAAACAAACTCAAATTTGCAATAAAGTATAAATTTAATGCATAAAGGTCATATCAAATATGGTTAAAAAACATTGATTCTCTAAGCATAAGTTCCTTTTTAACAGATAAATATCTACGAAATCGTTTTAGTTACAATTGTATTATCTAAACCAAAACATAGAGTTTCCAAAAGTGTCCGGCGCTTCAAAAGAAGGTTTATTGGCAATCGGTGGGGATTTGTCCATAGAGCGATTGGTCTTGGCTTATCAAAGTGGTATTTTTCCTTGGTTCAGTGATGATGAACCCATTTTGTGGTGGTCACCAGACCCTCGATTTGTTCTTTTTCCAGAAAAATTATCGGTATCCAAAAGTATGAAACAAGTGATTCGCAATAAAGCTTTTACAATCACTGTAAATTGTGCTTTTAAGGATGTTATTAATGAATGTTCACAAGGAAAGCGTATCGGACAGCCAGGTACTTGGATAACACAATCCATGATTGACGCCTATGTCGATTTACATCTAGCTGGATTTGCGAAATCAGTGGAGGTTTGGCAAAATGATAAACTTGTTGGAGGTCTATATGGTATCGACTTGGGGAATGGTGTGTTCTGTGGTGAAAGTATGTTTTCTAAAGTGAGCAATGCCAGTAAGTTTGGATTAATAAACTTTATACAGAGTAGTAATTATAAACTTATAGATTGCCAACTTCCTACAAATCATTTAGAAAGCCTTGGGGCTAAAGATATTCCTCGGGATGAATTTTTAAAGTATTTGTGAGTTTTATCTTTACAAACTAAACCTCATGATACCTAAAACATTTAACTTCATGATCATTAACCATTCCTGTGGCCTGCATGTGTGCGTAAATTACAGTAGAACCAACAAATTTAAAACCCCTCTTTTTTAAATCCTTGCTAATGGCATCACTTAAGGCTGTGGTTGGTGGTGCTTCTTTGTAATTTTCAAACTTATTTTTTAAGGGCTTACCATCCGTAAAATTCCAAATATAGTTGCTGAAACTTCCAAATTCCTTTTGTACCTCCATAAAAGATTTGGCATTGGTAATGGTTGCGTTGATTTTTAGATTGTTTCTGATAATGCCCGCATCTTGCAGAAGGGTATCAATCTTTTTCTGATTATAGTTGACAATTTTCTTATAGTCAAAATTATCAAAAGCCTTTCTGAAATTTTCACGCTTTCGAAGAATGGTAATCCAACTCAGTCCGGCCTGAAATGTTTCCAATATCAAAAACTCAAATAAGGTAGCATCATCTTTTACGGGCACTCCCCATTCATTATCATGGTATGCTATATAAATTGGGTCGCCAAGGCACCAACCACATCTGTGTTTATCCATCTCAATTACTTTATAAAATCTAAAATTAACACACAAATTCCATAAAACGAGCAAAGGCTGTTGAAATTATTTTTTGGAAATAAAGATATAAGTGATGGTACCAATTTGATTGGCTATGGAAGCAGAACTAAAACGGGCATCTCTAGCATATTCCAAGGCACTATCTATCAAACATTCATTGGTTGAGGTAGAAGCAGATTTATTGACTGAGGTATCAGTCACTGCGCCGGCTTGATTGACGGAGATATTGATGACAATTTTACCGTTTTCCTCGCAGAGGTACACGGGAGGTGGAAGATGTTGATCTTTTCTGTCCTTCAAAGAATAACTGACACTACTGTTTCTGTTAACAGAGGAGTTCACACCCGTCTTGTTTGAGGAATTATCACCATTGGAAGCTGCCGATTTTCTTTTTTCTGCAGAACGCATGGCAATGACCTTATTGATTTTACTGTAAGATGACAACTCATCTTCATTAACCGAATTGTCTTGTGTAGCCGGAGTGTTTTTTACATCTGTAACATCTTCGGGTTCTTCAGTGTCTTCGGTTTCCGTTTGTTTAGTGGTTTTATCAAAGTCATTGGTATTCAAGGATTTGAAATTGTTCATCATGTCCTTGAAATTTTGTGCTTCGTTGAAGGCCTTATTGGTGGATTCTGAAGATTGCTCGTTTATTGCCAACTCTTCAAGACGCTTTTCTTCTGGGGTTTTTTCTGGCGGAAGTTCATAATAGGTTTCTGCAATACGCTCGGTATGTAGCCTCAAACTCATACCAAATAAAGCCAACACAAAAGTACCTGTAATCAATACAGTTATGAGCAATGCCTTATGTTTATTCAGTAGTTTCAAAGTAGGTTTGTTTTGATTATTTAGTGCTGGGCGGCACTAATATATACGTCAAAGTAACAAAAAAAGTTTAAAAAAGCATCAATTCAATGAAAAATTGATTCACTGGATAATTTTTCTTGTCGGTTCACGATTGTTTTATATTGAAAGCAAACCAATTTTGTGAAAACGCCTAAACAGGAAGGATATTTCATTTAATTTTTTGATATGCATAGAACGCATCAATTATTATTCCGAAGGAAGAAGGGCAATGAATTTTTCTGGGGATAGTGCATCGACCACTTTAAAACCACCGATTTTGGTACGACGTAAGGCTGATAAATGAGCACCAGACTTCAATGCTTTTCCAAAGTCATTAGCCAAAGACCGAATATAGGTTCCTTTGCTGCAAACAATTCTAAAGTCGACATTAAGGCCATCAATTGTCAGGATTTCGAATTCTGAAACATGTACAAAACGCGATTTGATTTCAACTTCTTCTCCAGCACGAGCAAATTCATACAAGCGTTTACCATCTTTTTTAATGGCAGAAAACACAGGCGGAACTTGTATAATATCTCCGATAAATTGCGAAGTCGCTGTTTTTATTAAATTTTCAGTGAGGTGTTCTGTGGGATAGGTTTGGTCAATCTCCGTTTCCAAATCAAAGGAAGGTGTTGTGCTGCCCAAAATAAAAGTGCCTGTATATTCCTTTATTTGACCTTGAAAAACATCAATCTGCTTGGTCATCTTTCCTGTACAGATTACCAATAAACCTGTTGCCAATGGGTCCAAAGTACCGGCATGGCCAACTTTTATTTTTTTGATTTTGAATGCGCGCCTAATCTCCCATCGCAATTTATTGACAACCTGAAAGGACGTCCAATGCAATGGTTTGTCAATTAACAATATTTCCCCAGAAAGATAGTCTGCTACAGTTTTCATTAAATGACTGTTAAGCTATAAATGAAATAATGAATGACCAATAAGGCAACCCCGAGAATAATTCGATAATATCCAAAAATCTTAAATCCATGTTTGTTCAAATAGCCTATAAAGGATTTGATGGCAATCAAAGCAACAATAAATGCAATGATATTCCCAATAATCAAATAGTTGATTTGGTCGCTGGTAAGTTCAAAACCAGACTTGTAATAATCATAGCCCTTTTTCGCAGTCGCACCAAACATGGTTGGTACCGCCAAGAAAAATGAAAATTCTGCTGCCGTTTTCCGATTCAGTTTTTGGGCCAATCCTCCAACGATGGTCGCGCCACTTCTTGAGGTTCCTGGAATCATTGCCAATACTTGAAAAAAGCCAATTTTAAATGCCGTACCATAACTTATCTCTGTGTGTGCTTCAGGATTTTCTGGGTCTTCAATTTCATTGCTTTTAAACCAATCATCAACTTTTAATAAAATAAATCCCCCGATAATTAACGAAATGGCAACGGCCAAAGGACTTTCCAGCAAGTCATCAATGACATCATTCAACAATAATCCAAAAACGACTGCAGGAATAAACGCCACTAGCAATTTGAAATAAAAATCCAGACTTTGAAAAAATCGTTTAAAATAGAGAACCACGACCGCAAGGATTGCTCCTAATTGAATGACAATGGTAAATAATTTTGTAAAATCATCGCCTGCAATCTTCATGAATGATGAAGCGATGATCATATGTCCTGTGGAAGAAACTGGGAGGTATTCTGTTAACCCTTCAATAATGGCCAAAATTATTGCGTCTATTAAATCCATGATTTGAAATTAAAAAGTTTCAAGCACCAAATGCTATGCAAAATAGGGAAGGATTTGGAAAAATTATTGAAATTTGGAAGTTAATCCTTCTTCGGATTTAACAAAATCGCAAATATTTCAATGCCGAAGCCAATCAAAATCAAGGTTGGTGCCAAGCGGATGCGCCTCCAACTAAAAATGGATTCGTCAAATACATTTGGGTCATCGCTTCCTCCTCCAGCCATCAATATGAAGCCAAGAGTAATAAAGCCTAAACCAATCAACATGAACTTATAATTTTTCTTGCCGAATATGAAATCATTTTTTGAGTCTTCTTTTCGTTTTTGTTCTCCCATGATAATCTATTTTTTTACTAACACCTAACAACTAGTAATACAATGCATCCGTTTTCAGGTTCAAGAATCGCTGTGTTGCAATGAAAGTGCTTATCCAAGTGATAAAGATGCCCAATAAAAACACGCCAACAAATAAACTGATAAGCAATACGGGATTTTTAATAAGTTCCAATTCTGGAAAGGTTTGGTTGAGGTAATATAAAACGATAGCCATGCCAATCAAAGCTATCACAGCACCTATAATTCCCAACTGTACACTTTTTAAAATAAAAGGCTTACGGATAAAGGATTTTGTCGCACCAACCATTTGCATTGTTTTGATGATAAATCGTTTTGAATAAACCGCCAATCGGATGGAACTATTGATCAAAAGCACTGCGATCAAGGTGAAAATTGCACTGATGACCAATACCCAAAAAGTAATTTTCTTGACATTATCATTCATCAATTCCACCAAATCATTGTCATAACGGATTTCTTCAATGAATTTTTTGCCGGCCAATTCTTCGGTAATGCTCTCCAATGTTTCGGTCGTCACAAAGTCTGCCTTTAAATGCACATCTATGGAATTCTGCAATGGATTATATCCCACAAAATCCATAAAGTCCTCCCCAGTTTCTGCTTTCATTGATTCCGCAGCTTCTTCTTTGGAAACATATTGCGTACTCTTGGTATATTCTGCCATCGCAAGGCTTTTCTCCAATTGATTCACTTCAACTTCTTTCGCGGTGTCATTCAAATAAATGGTCATGACCACCTGTTCTTTAAAGTGATCAGCTACTTTTTTCGCATTCAGTACCAATAAGCCCAAACAGCCTAAAAGAAAAAGCACCAATGCTATACTGATAACAACAGAAAAATAAGAGGAAATTAACTTGCGTTTTTGATATCTGTCAAACGATGAACTCATGGAAAATTTAGTTGATGCTGTAAAAATATAAAAGAAATTTGTTCTGTTAAGGATTACAACGTTTAAACTTTCAACATTGTTATAATAACATTAAATTTGCCTTTCAATCGTCATTGCGAGGACAAAGGACGAGACAATTTTTTGATTAGAAAGTTTTCTCTCTTCGCAAAGTCATTCAATTTTTTTACAATCGATGCACTATAATTTCAATGAGATAGAAGCCAAATGGCAAAAATATTGGGCGGAAAACCAAACTTTTAAAGCTTCTAACCACAGCGACAAACCAAAATATTATGTGCTGGATATGTTCCCTTATCCAAGTGGTGCAGGTTTGCATGTTGGGCATCCATTAGGTTATATCGCTTCGGATATTTATGCACGTTACAAACGCCACAAAGGTTTTAATGTCTTGCATCCGCAAGGTTATGATAGTTTTGGGTTGCCTGCTGAGCAATATGCAATTCAAACTGGTCAGCATCCGGCAGTGACGACCGAGGAAAACATAAAAACCTACCGCCGACAGTTGGACCAGATTGGTTTTTCATTTGATTGGAGCAGGGAAGTGAGAACGTCCGATCCAAGTTATTACAAATGGACACAGTGGATTTTCATTCAATTATTTGAATCGTGGTATAACAATAAAACAAATAAAGCCGAATCAATTGAGTCGTTGAAATCGATGCTTGCTGCGGAAGGAAATATTACGGTGAATGCGGCTTGTGATGATAATATTGAGATATTCACTGCTAAGGAATGGAATGCATTTTCATCTGAAAAACAACAGGAGATTCTTTTAAAATACAGATTGACTTATTTAGCAGAAACTGAAGTCAACTGGTGCCCAGCCTTGGGAACGGTCTTGGCAAATGATGAAATCGTCAATGGCGTTTCCGAACGTGGTGGTCATCCTGTGATCCGGAAAAAAATGACCCAATGGAGCATGCGGATTTCTGCTTATGCCGAACGTTTGCTTCAAGGTTTGGATACTCTGGATTGGACAGATTCACTGAAAGATAGCCAACGCAACTGGATTGGGAAGTCGGTTGGGGCTTCAATATGTTTCAATGTCATTCCGACAAAGCGAAGCGACGAGGAATCACATATTATTGAAGTCTTTACAACTAGACCCGACACCATCTTCGGAGTTAGTTTTATGACCTTGGCACCGGAACACGAACTCGTATCACAAATCACAACACCAGAACAAAAAGCCACAGTCCAAGCCTACATTGAAGCGACCGCAAAACGCAGCGAACGCGATAGAACGGCGGATGTCAAAACCATTTCTGGTGTATTCACTGGCGCTTATGCCGAACATCCATTTACCAAAGAACCAATTCCAATTTGGATTGGAGATTATGTATTGGCAGGCTACGGAACTGGAGCAGTAATGTCTGTACCATGTGGGGATGAGCGCGATTATGCCTTTGCAAAACATTTTGATATTCCTATTCCTAATATTTTTGAAGATGTTGACATTACGGAAGAAGCATATTGTTCAAAAGACAATGTGATTATTGCAAATTCCGATTTTCTTAATGGATTGAATTACAAAGATGCCACCAAAAAAGCAATAACCGAATTGGAAAAAATCGGACAAGGCAAAGGTAAAACCAATTACCGTTTGCGCGATGCAGTATTTAGCCGTCAGCGGTATTGGGGCGAACCATTTCCTGTTTATTACGTCAACGGAATGCCACAAATGATTGACGTCAAGCATTTGCCAATCACTTTACCGGAAGTTGAAAATTACCTGCCCACAGAAACTGGCGAACCACCTTTGGGTAACGCAAAAAAATGGCATTGGTTACAATATGGTGATAAAGCGGAAATTGTTTCCAAAAAAGAATTTGAGAATTCCTCCCCCTTGGGGAGGTTAGGTGGGGCTTTGGAATTAAACACCATGCCAGGTTGGGCGGGAAGCTCGCAATATTTCAACCGTTACATGGATCCGTATAATGACCAGGAAATTTTCTCGCAGGAAGCCGTCAATTATTGGAAACAAGTGGATTTATACATCGGCGGAAGCGAGCATGCCACAGGGCATTTATTATATGCGCGTTTTTGGCAAAAATTCATGTTTGACAAAGGATTAGTACCTGTCGATGAATTTGCTAAAAAGCTGATTAATCAAGGAATGATATTGGGAACGAGTGCTTTTGTTTACATTGTTGAACCGATAATCACATATACTGATAATGGAAAAAGACGAGATGTACCAGTCTATCTAAATAAGAAATATTTAATGTCTTATTCTGAAATTGCAAATAAGGACATTACGGAACTTTACAATGGAATTAGATTTAATGATTCAACATTAGAATTAAAATTTCACAATGAATTTTTAATAAAATATTCTAACACTAAATTAAAAGAAGA
>JBGTDZ010000350.1:0-6291 GCA_041748055.1 Aquaticitalea sp. | reverse complement strand
AAAGCTTCCTTTGATGGTTTCTTCCGATGCGTCCGACGACGTCAGCCAGTGCGCTGTATGTTTATGGCTTTCAATAATATCTTTGTGGCATTGGGTACAGCTTTCCATACCGATGTATTCCATTCCGTTGGGATGAATTGCCAACGGTGCGATTGGTACGTATTCTGATGTGGTATTTTGGAAGCTAAAAAATGGAATTATTCATACCAACACGCCAAATATGTTTCCATAGTTCTTGAATATATGTTCGAGAAGTCGCCTAAAATTATTCATTTTTTTTTATGAACGCCCGATAATCCCAAGGTTTTAAAATCATCGAATTTGTATCGATGGTAACATCTATATTTGAAAAATAGTCGAAAAACGTCCCATGCGCTTTTTCATTTATAATTTCAACCGACTGATTTTTATCTGAAAAATTAAAAAGTCCCACCACCTCATTGCCATCAACGGCTTTTAAAAATCCTACAACATTTTCGTTGTTTTCAATTGAAAGCGGAAAGCCACCTACAGCGCCTGCCCAAAGTGCAGGATTGTCTTTTTTCAGTTTGATTAAGGAGGTATAGAATGGCTGGAGCTTCTTTGGGTCGTTCCAATCGATACTGTCCTTTTCAAAAAACAATAAGCGTTTATCCAGTCCCACTTCCTGTCCGCCTAGAATGAGAGGAATACCGTAAGCTGTAAACACAAACGTGGCGAATGCCTGATGGGCATCCCCAAAACGTTCGGAGGTGGTGCCAACCCAAGAGTTTAAATCGTGATTGGAGGTGTAGGTCATTCGTAAGGCCGTTCTCCCATAGTCGAACATATCCTTTTCAATATAGGTAAACAGAGCATCGCCTTTTGCTTCGCCTTTTGCAACCTTGCGCATGATGACCTCAAATTCGTCGGCATAACTGCCATCCAGAATAAAGGTTTCGTGACCACATTCCGCCAACCAAAACAAGGGTCTTATCGGGTCGAGTGCAGCCCTTGCTTCTTCCCAAAGATAAAGCGGGATTTTATCGCCACAGCCATGGTCCAGGCGGAAACCATCAATACCCAACTCCACCCAAAAACGCATATCGTCTATCATCGCTTTACGGGTTTCGGGATTTTTATGGTCAAGTAAGGCCGTATCCCACCACACATCGGTGGGACTCATGGATTCGTAAGTGACGATACCGTCGTCATCCCTGATGTAATATTCGGGATGTTCCGTAACCCAGTTATGGTCGCGACCTGTATGGTTGGGCACCCAATCGAGAATCATGTAAAATCCTATATCATGCGCTTTTTTAAGCAAGGCCTCAAAATCGTCCATTGTACCAAATTCGGGATTCACGGCCGTATAATCCTGTGGCGCATAGTAACTGCCCAAGCTGCCTTTTCTGTTGGCTTTGCTAATGGGATGGATGGGCATCAGCCAAAGTACCTCAACACCCAATTCCCTCAGTCGTGGTAGGTGTTTTGAAAACGCTTCGAAAGTGCCTTCCTGTGTAAACTGCCGAATGTTGACTTCATAAATGGTGGAACTTGCCAGTTTTTGAGGGAGTGTTTGCTCTTTTGTCGTGACGACAGTAGTCACTTCTTTTGTGTCCATATTGTTTTTGCAATTGAAACATAGCATCACTGTGAGAACGTAAATGACAGTTTTTTTCATGATGTTGAATTTTAAGGGTATTCTAAATTAAGGATATTTTATTAAATCCTCAAGGTTAAACCTGTCAGGTTTTTTAAGTTGATTTTACCACTACGAACATAGACCTGTCAGGTTTTAAAAACCTGACAGGTCTTACAGCGTCATTGGTGTATCTGATTCTTGCCGATTCTATATTTAAAAAACGCCACCATCAATGCCAAAGCAATCAGCAAAAACAAAGTGAAAAAACTCATTTTAAGTCCATAAGCATCCGAAATAAATCCCAACACGACAGGTCCCAATAAAAATCCTGTAAAACCGATGCCAGAGACAAATGAAATTCCTGCGGAGGCTGAAACACCTTTTGCTTTTCCTGAAATCCTGAACAGCTCGGGGATGATTACCGACAAACCGAGACCAACCAGTCCAAACCCAATGACCGTCAGCATAAGGCCATTCAACAGCACACACAAATATCCCGAACTTGCCACTAAACAGCCCAAGACAATTGTTTTTAGCGACCCGATTGTTGTGCTGATGCCATCTCCGAAAAACCGACCAATCGTCATCGTTGTTGAAAACAGAATAAAGCCCAAACCTGCCAAATTTTTCTGTGTGATTTCGACCACTTCAAGCAGATACAAGGTACTCCAATGCTCGATAGCGCCTTCACTACTCATAATGACGAAAGCTAGAAAGGCGATGATGATGAGCGGTTTGAACAAACTTATTTTGAACGGTTCTTTTTCGGTTTCCATAACATTTTCAGTAATGGAAACATAGTTTTTTGAGAGGCTAATGTTGATGACAATGACCACAATCGCTATCAGCATGATATGATGGAAAGGCTCTAAAAAATAAACCATTAAGAAAGTGCCCAAAATAGCACCAATCGCACCACCAAGGCTGAAAAATCCGTGTGCCGAAGACATGATATTGATGCTATCTTCTTTTTCAATTTGGGAAACCAAGGCATTCATCGCCACATCAGTCGTTCCCGAAAAGATGCCCACGATGAATAAAGCAATACATAAAAAAATATAATTGGTTGCCAACAAAGGCCCGATAAATGCAAGCGCAAAAAGTGTGATGCCAATAACGGTGTATCGTCCCAGACCGACTTTTTTAGTGATAAATGGCACAAAAGGAAGGCAGACCAAAATGCCCAACGCTGAAAAAAACAAGGCAAAACCGATTTGGGAATCATCCAATAGCAAGGTTTCTTTGACATGCGGAATGTACAGCACCCAAGTACCAACCATGATGTTCAACGAACAAAATACCCATGCCACCGAAAAGTAACGTGCATTGGATACGATAAGTTTTAAGGAACTCATGACGGATTAAAAGATGTTTTCGGGTGGCAATAATTGGTTGAGTTTTTCGATGTAGTTGGCTTCCAATAAAGACAAGCCATATTGGTAGGAAGCGTTCATCCAGCCAAAGCCCTCATTAGTAATGTATTGGAAATCAGTGCCTACATTGCCGTATTCGGCAAATACTTTGTGCGTTGCTTCCACGACATCGTATTTTTCTGGGATGGTGCCATTGTAATCCACAGCATTTTTTGTTATCATGTACAGCCATCTATAAATCAATTCCTTAGCTTCGACTTTATAGCCATAGTTTAACAATCCCTTCCAAATCATCATTTGGTGTGGTGCCCATCCGTTGGGATAGTCCCATTGACGTGCTGGTCTGTCATCTGAAATTTCGCCCCTACTTTCCTCGGTAGAGGCAGCGATGCCTCCTAGCTGTTTAAGTAATGGTAAGGCATTTTTGACCAGTTGTTTGGCCTGATGTTGAGATGCCATTTTAGACCATAGAGGCGTTAAAGTCGTCGCTGCTACAAAATCAGACTGCGTGTTTGTTTTAAAATTATAATCAAAATACAGCCCTTTTTTGTCGTTCCAGAGCAATTGGTTTACCAGTTGTTGTCGTCTATATCCTTTTTTTGAAAAGTAGTCGCTGGTATACGTTTTTGAACCAGCCTGAAAAACATCATTGAATTCGGTCTGAATCAAAATCGCAAAATCGGTCTCGTATTTGTAGAGCATTGCATTTAATTCCACCAAATTCAAATCGGCACAATTGCCTTCAATGCGGTAGGAGGTATCATGTCCGGATTCCCTGACGGTCCGGTCTTGGACAAAGTAGGCGTCCAGTTCAGGGCTTTTGATGCCGCCCGAAGTATAGTTGGATAAATAGTCGTCAACCGAGAGCCCTGCCTTTACCGCAAAAGGTTTAAGCACTGCATTGAAATGACCTTTTTCGGTTTCGGGCGGCACGCCGATACCTTCTGCCAAATATCGGTTTAATCCAGTATCAACCAATCGCTTTCCCATTACCATCCAAACGGTCTCATATTCCTTAATAGCTGTTTTAAGATGACTTTTTAGCCATTCCTTATCTTTAGTGACCTCATATACTTCCTGAATCAAACTGGAGTAGAAGGGAGGTTGGGTGCGGGTCAGATAATAGGACCTGTTGGCATTGAGTATTTTGCCATAATAGTCAATTTCATACTGAAAATTATCGGCCATCGCTTTGGCCAAATCTACCTTATCATCCACTATTAGCCCAACGGACTCAAAATAGCTGTCCCAGCCATACATTTCATTGAAACGCCCCCCAGGAACTACGAATGGTACGCCTTTCAACTCATTGTTTTCCTTGACTAATTTTAAGGAAAGAATACCGGGCTGCTCGTTGATGGATTTGACATATTCCGGTGTGATTTCTTCTGGTAGATAAATGACCTGAATGGGCTGTTTTTTTTGAAGTTTTTTGTAATAATTATAAGCTAAGGTATCATTAAACGGAACATAAATAAGAAGTTTTTGTGCCAGCAGCGACTCATTTTTTGAATCCAGAATAAGGTTTTCAATACCATTTTCATCGATAGTTCTCCTTAGACCAGTCCATAAATAATCCTTAATGATTCTTGAAATTCTTTTTGCGGGCGGTTCTTCAATTTGCGTAAGTGGAATTTCGGCTACAGTAAGTCCCTTATTTTTTGCATAAACAAGTTCTTGCATCAAATTTGATAAGTGATACGTACCCATTATTGTATAGGTAATATTGGAATTAGATGTTATCTTGAAAGATTTTGGGCCAGTATCTTCAATGGTAATCCTTTTGTCATTATCGGTATCTTCTTGAGATAACAAGGCATTTAAAGTGAGCTCTATATCTAATGAAAATATCATGGTTTCAATTGTTTTTGTTTCGACATTCTATCTATTAGAAAAACTAATACAATCAATAGTCCCATAGGGATTAGCAGGAAATAAAAGGCATTTGCACCACCGACGCTTTCGAATAATTCGCCCACAATCCGAGACCCAATAGTACCGCCAAGAGCCGAAAAAATAATAATCAATCCCGACATTGGCGAATGCAGACTTTTTGGCAACGAACTTAAAACCGTTGAATTTAAAAGTGGGTAAATTGGTGCAATGAACAACCCAATCAACGGTAGAATAAATCCTAAAAACGGCACGCCTGACAAACTTGTGATTTCGCCCATGGATGTTGTATTTCCTTCCAATTGCGGCAAAACGTACAATAGAATCCCTCCGGAAATCACAATGCAAACAATGACCAAATACACCCAAGACATTCTTTTTGTCAGATACCCAGCTACGAACCTTCCGAGGGCTAATGACAAGGCAAAAATAACAGCCATTCGAACGCTTAATTTTTCAGTAAACAAGAAAATTTTCTCATTGAACCTTGGCAACCAAGTCATGATACCTTGCTCTATCATAACGAACAAAAAGGCTGATAGGATAAAAACCAATACCAATGGAACGACTATCAATTTAATAGATTCCTTTAAATCGTCCTTTAAACTTGAGCCAATAGCTTCGACTTGGTATTCAATTTTGGAAAAAAGCAGGAATAAGAATGAAAGCAGGATAAGTCCACATAAAACATAATACACATTGAGCCATGAGTTTTCATCTTCTGTGTAAAAAAACGGAAACAATATGTAAGCAAAAGCAATACCTACCATAAAAAATCCCTCAATAGAACTCATTAAAGAGGCATGTTCATTTTTTGTTTGTGTAATGAGTCCGATAAGGGAATACACAGATAACTTAATCAATGCGAAACTCACCCCGATGGACAGGAACAGAATTTTAGTATAGTCAAAAGAGTTGCCGAAAATCATCAACAAACATCCAAAGAACACAATGGCCAAACCTGTGAGCATGGCATTTTTATAACCAAATCTGGGTAAAAAAGAAGCCACTAAAAACGACACGATGGCGATGGGTAAATCTTTGAATGCTTCCAACAAAGAGGCTTGCGACTCACTTACATGATACACGTTGATGGATTTGGCAATGACAATACCAACGCTATTCAATAGGATGGCGAAGACAAAATAATTGAGATAAATAGATATTTTGATGGGAAGATTTTTCATGGCTCCTAAATTAATGACCGTGTCTAGTTAATTGATGACCAACGATTTCACGATTCATTTTGGACTCATTCAAGCGGAAAGCCAGCAGCGCGGCTATGGTGAAAAATACGCCTGCAAATAAAATGGCGTTGATGGCATTTCCTCCCAACAGATATTTATAAATTGGGCCAAAAGTCAAGGTCTGGATAAACATGGGAATGACAATCATCATATTCAAAATCCCCATATATACGCC